>DATGMW010000052.1:0-4761 GCA_035307105.1 Flavobacteriaceae bacterium | reverse complement strand
TAAAAAACATAAACCTCTATAAAAGCAAAAAAGCCTCTCACTTTTCATCTTTTAAAGATGACGTGGGAAAAGCTTCTCATGGTCTATCTACATAAACCTCCGTTTTAAACGGACAACACAACATTATAGTTGCGGTCTGGACGAGACTCGAACTCGCGACCTCCGCCGTGACAGGGCGGCATTCTAACCAACTGAACTACCAGACCGTTTGTTTAACGAATGCAAATATACGGAAGTTTTTGATACCTCCTAATTTATTCTGCATTATTTAAAACTTATTTTTTAAGAACTAATTTCGGAGTAAAACTCCTACTCTTTTGCTTTGTAGCGAGGGCAAATATACACCTATATTATTAGCTAGCAAACATTATTTAAACTTTCTACGCTCCAAAAGATAGGTCTGCAGCACCTTGTCGAAGTTATCCTTCACATTTACAGGCACATAGTGTATTCTATATCGATGACACTGGGTTTTAATCTTATCGAAATATCTTTGCATTTCCTGTTTATATAGGTCTTTTACCTGATCGGCATAGAGGTCTATGTGCGCGCCAGACTCCACATCGGTAAAACGCTTTGGTGAATTATCAAAGTCGAAATCCTTTTCTAACGCGGTGTCTAGCACATGAAACAGCACTACTTCGTGTTTTTTGTAGGTTAGATGTTGCAAAGCTTCGAACAGAGCCTCTTCTTCCTTTTCCGTTTGCAACATATCGGTAAAAAGCAATACCATAGAGCGCCTTGGGAGCTTTTCGGCGATTTGATGTAAATAGGTATAAGTTTTTGTTTCCGTAGCTTCTTTAGGTTGCGTTAATAAGCTATCTAACTTTCCATAGATCTGCTTGTAATGACGTTCACTGCCTTGCTCCTTTGCATAATACTCATACGTATCGCTATATACACTTAAACCTACCGCATCGCTTTGCTTCTTTAGCAATTGCATAACGCAGGCAGAAGCTAAAACAGAAAAGCCTATTTTATTTAAATTTTCTAATGTAGGTTTAGTGACTTTCGGATAATGCATGGAACTGCTATTATCTATAATAAGGTGGCAACGCATGTTGGTTTCCTCCTCATATCGCTTGGTAAACAGCTCATCTGTCTTGGCGTATAATCTCCAATCGATATGTCGAGTGCTTTCTCCTGGATTGTATCTGGAATGCTCGGCGAACTCTGAAGAGAATCCTAAGAATGGACTTTTATGGATTCCTGAAATATAACCCTCCACAATTTTACGTGCTAATAATTCTAAATTGGAAAAGCCTTGAATGGCATGTGGTATTTTCTCGACAGACATAAGCATTTGTAGGTTTATCAAGTATTGTAACTACTTGTAGTGTGGTGGCAACCAAATATATAAAACTTTGCGTAGTATTTATATCAGATAGATAAACAAAACAGGCGGAGTATTAGCTCCGCCTGATATTTAAAATTTCTTTCTTCTACGTTTTATAGCAACTGATCTAATGCCTCTGCGTATACATTTTTTGCAGCAACACCCACTTGTCTTCCAACTACCTCACCATCCTTAAAAACAAGTACGGTTGGGATATTACGAACGCCGAATTTTGCAGCGAACTCTTGGTTTGCATCTACATCTACCTTTCCTACTACTGCTTTTCCTTCATAATCTTTGCTTAGCTCATCGATGATAGGTCCAACCATTCTACATGGTCCACACCAAGCTGCCCAAAAATCCACCATTACAGGTTTGTCACTCTTTAAAACTGTCTCCTCAAAATTTGAGTCTGTTATTTCTAATGCCATAATCTAATGTTTATTTATATGTTTACAATATTAGTCATTTATTTTCTTAAACCTTACAGCTTAAATATCACTTTGTTTTATAGTCGCATTACTTTTCGTTATCCGACACCTTAAAACAAACCACTAAGTTAATTGATTTTATATTTAAAATCTAATAAATCTAACTCCTTCAGTAGCTCCTTGCTGATATGCACCTTTTTACTTCTGGTATTTAGTCTCAACTTTATTTTTTCTTTTCTATCATAGATCAAGAAATGTGCTGGTTTATCTCCACTATTATTTTCCAAAAGACTATTGAAGTTCTCTATCATCTCATCGTTTATCTTTTTTAGCGGAATTTGTACGGTGAGCTTGTTCGCGTTGTGATCCAAAATATCTTGTAATAGCTCCATGCTTGTAAACTGCATTCTGGGCTGGCTGCGCGCTCCTGTATTTCTATTTAGGAAGCCTTCTTGGATTCGGACTTTAGCGTGTATAAAAGTATTGGGAACCAAGAAGTGTCGGAAGCGCAGATAGTCTTCCTTAAATATTCTAAACCCATAGTTATCGGTAAAATCCTCTATATTAAACATAGCCCATCCACGGCCATCTCTACTCTCTCTATGTTGTACATCGGTAATAATCCCTCCAAACACAAGCTCTCGATTTACGAGTTGCTCCATCTGATGGAATACGCCTACAGTTGCATTGCAAAACGGCTTGCCTAGCTCCAATTTATAATCATCTAATGGGTGGCCAGAAATATAAATCCCTACCACTTCTTTTTCCAACCGCAACTGCTGCATGGTTGGCCAAGGTTCGCATGGTGGCATAACGGGCTCTGGGATTTGCACTTCACTACTATCGCCAAACAAACTCACTTGGGCAGAGTTTTCAGATTCTTGATACTTGGCAGCATATCGGATTACTTTCTCTAAGAAAAGCACCCCATCTCCTTCGTCATGGAAATATTGTGCTCTGTGGTTATTAAAACTATCGAAACCTCCAGCGTAGGCTAAATTCTCTAAGGCTCGCTTATTTGCTGCACGCAGATCAATTCGCTTCGCTAAATCAAATACCGATCGATATTTCCCTTCCTTTCTATTCTCCACTATAGTCGCTACCGCTCCAGCGCCAACACCTTTTACTGCACCCATTCCAAAGCGAATATCTCCTGCTTCGTTTACCGTAAACTTATAGAAAGACTCATTTACATCTGGACTTAAAACCTTAAGGCCCATACGTTTTGCTTCCTCCATAAAGAAAGTCACTTGCTTGATATCGTTCATATTGTTGGAAAGTACCGCTGCCATATATTCGGCAGGATAATGCGCTTTTAAATAGGCGGTTTGATAGGCAATCCAAGCATAACAGGTAGAGTGAGACTTGTTAAACGCATAACTAGCGAATGCCTCCCAGTCTTTCCAAATCTTCTCTAACTTATCTTCTGGATGTCCATTGGCCTGTGCTTGCTCAATGAACTTTGGCTTCATCTCTTCTAGTACGCTAATAATCTTGCTACCCATCGCTTTACGCAACACGTCGGCTTCACCTCTAGTAAAGTTTGCAAGCTTTTGCGAGAGCAACATGACCTGCTCCTGATATACTGTAATACCATAAGTTTCCTCTAGGTACTCTTCCATTTCAGGCAAATCGTAGGCAATCTCTTCTTCTCCATGTTTACGACGAATAAAGCTTGGAATATACTCCATAGGACCTGGTCTATATAGTGCGTTCATAGCAATAAGGTCGGCGAAAGTAGTAGGCTTTAAACTACGCATGTGCTTCTGCATTCCTGGAGATTCATATTGGAATACGCCTACGGTTTCTCCACGCTGGAAAAGCTCATAGGTTTTTGTGTCATCCAATGGAAATTCTTCTGGATCTATATCTTTGTTATGTCGGTGTTTTACGATTTGCACCGTGTCCTTAATCAGCGTCAGCGTTTTTAGCCCTAAGAAGTCCATCTTAAGCAATCCTGCTCTCTCTACTACCGAGTTATCGAACTGGGTTACGTTCAAGTCGGAGTCTCTTGCAGTAGCAATCGGCACAAATTTGGTAATATCGTCTGGGGTAATAATCACACCACAAGCGTGGGTTCCTGTATTACGAACCGACCCCTCTAAGATTCTTGCCTGACGAACGGTTTCTCCATCTAGATTTACAGAATCTGTCAAAGCTATAAGTTCGTTTACATTGGGTAAATCTTCCGCTCGAAACTTAGAGCCTAACTCCTCAGGAGTCATCCCAAAGACCTTGCTTAGTTTGGTCATATTTGGAATTAGCTTGGAAATCCTATCGGCATCAGACAATGGTAAATCCAATACTCTTGCGGTATCGCGAATAGAGGATTTAGCAGCCATAGTACCATAGGTTATAATCTGCGCCACTTGGTTTTTTCCATATTTTTGGATTACATAATCCATTACCTTGCTTCGCCCTTCGTCGTCAAAATCAATATCAATATCTGGCATACTTACCCTTTCTGGGTTCAAAAAACGCTCAAATAGCAAGTTGTATTCTATGGGGTCTATATTGGTAATCTTCAAACAGTAAGCCACTACGCTTCCAGCCGCAGATCCTCTACCAGGACCAACAGAAACTCCCATTCTACGAGCCTCTGCGATAAGATCTTGGACAATAAGAAAATAACCCGGATAGCCAGTGTTAGCAATAACATCAAGCTCGAAGTCTAATCTTTCTTTTATTTCAGGAGTAAGCTCCCCATAGCGCTTTTCGGCCCCTACATAAGTTAAATGTCGTAAATACGCATTTTCACTTCCTGTACCATCTTCCGATTCATCGGCTGTATCATGAAATTCTTTCGGGATATCGAATTTTGGAAGCAATACATCTCTAGCTAAAGAAAAAGGCTCTATTTTCCCGACAACCTCTCCGATATTTAATATCGCTTCTGGCACGTCTTTAAAAAGCTCTTTCATCTGCTCTCCAGACTTAAAGTAGTATTCATTATTTGGCAATCCATAACGATAACCACGTCCGCGACCAATAGGA
>DATGMW010000051.1:0-3480 GCA_035307105.1 Flavobacteriaceae bacterium | reverse complement strand
TTGACGTTCTTTGATAGCTTCAAGAACTACTTGAGTTTTAAATTTTGCGGTGAATTTTCTTCTTGTTCTTTTCATAGGGTTAAATTTACATGTTTATTTTAAACTTAACCTCTGGATCGAATTTCGGGGAGTATTATAAATTCATATTCTCCTATAAGTTTCCTACTAACTAAGCCTATTAATCCTCTTTCTTTGGTTCATCACTACCTCTGTAACGATTGTATGGCAATAAATTCCATGTGCGGTAGGTTAAGTTCTTGGTATGAATTGGAATAGGAATATCTTCCAATATCTTTTTGGCTACCTCCAACTCCCGTGTTGCTTCCTCCTTATCTTGGTACATGAATTCATCGGAAGCAATCTCTGAAGCTTGCGCTACTTTTTCCTTTAAGTCCTCCACTACCATCTCTTGTTGCGAGTGGATCGCTTCTCTAGCTTCGGTTACCCAAGTTGGCTGTAGGTTTCGATTAATATCGCCAATACTGCTATATTCATTATAAATCTCCTGATATATACGATCTGCATTTAAGCGAACATCTATATTTACCAACTCTAAACTTCTATTATCCAAATCCTCTATAGATAAAGGTTTGGCTCGTTTTCTACCACCCAAGGAGTTACGCTCCAAATAGAATGGGAACATGGTGTTTATCGTTTTTCCGATAGGCGAAATAGAATTGTTATTTCCATCTAGACCCTTAGGTTGAATTCCTTGTAAGGCAATTCTAGCTGATTCCGGACGAACAATTTCTTTTGGAGGCATAACGCCATGTCGTAGCATTTCGCGAATACCTGTACCCGAAATATTAATTCGATATCTTTCGTCATGCGGACAAGTCTGACTAGAAGCTGGACTGCTACAACGAGTGCAATAAAACACTTCATGGAACAATCGAATATCGATTCCTAACTCCTTGGGATCAAATTCATCAAAAATAGTATGGCTCGCGTACTTATCATAGAACTCTCCTATTCCAGCATGATCTCGACCGATTAAGGCGTGGGTACATCCATAGTTTTTCATAATCAAAGCATGTAACACCGTTTCTCTAGGACCTGCAAAAATATAGGTTACACGTAGAGGAGAAAGAATAGAACGTCCTTTAGGGTAATATGTGTCTAAAACACTTCTATAGGCTAGCATACGGAATTCATGACGTGTATATTCTCTTTTTGCCATTTCTACCAGTGGCTGAATCAACAAACCATCTACCTCTTCCAATGCATTTTTATGGATATACTCATGTCCACGATGTAGTGGATTGGCACCTGTAATGAATCCAGCAACGGATCGCATTTTCTTTTCGTCATAGAACATTCTCCAGGTATCTTTTGGTTCGAGTCGCAGTTTCTCAAATGGTCCCCAATCCACACGACTTAAAAGTTCTATCGTTCCACCTAGAGCGGTATCTCCCATTCTTCGGTATACTGCATCCACACCAGGGTGATCACGATCGGTGGTGCCAAACAATTGCGAAGCACGATATTCTCTGTCGTAAGAGAAAATATCATTCAGTGTAAGAATAGCGATTGGATTTTTACCCTCATCTATCAATGCTACTTCGTCGCCAACAGAAAGAGACTCTACAACTAGTTTATTTCGATCCCCAGTAGGTGCAAAACTAAGTGGTACAGGCCAAATAAGTCCATTTGTTAAACGACCCTTGCTCAATACAGATTTGTAGTTCGCTTCGTCCATAAATCCGTCGTTCGGAGACAAAACACCTGTTGCAATCATCTCCACGGTAATCACCGCTTCCATGTCGATCATAATCTTAGGTAAATCGGCCGCTTTTTTCAATGCAGCTTCTAACTTCTTATCTTTTAATACTAAGTCTACCAACTTTCCACCGTGTGGCTGTTGCGGATAATCTGCATATTTCCCCTCCTTAATAATCCTTGTTATATCACTCATTTTCTTATTGTTTTTAATTGTTGTGTTGTATGGATAAAATTAGATTCAACTATAAATTTTAGACATTCAGACACTCCTATTGCATCCGAGTTTCTGCCTAAAATACAAAATCGAATTACAAGATAAAAAAGATAAAGGATGATTCTATGAGAATCCTACTCTTTAACCAATCAGAACCTATAAGAATATTATTATTTTAGGAGGTGCAATGAAGAGTTTCTATATACCAGCACATAAAAGTTTTTTGCCCTCCTTTCAACAGAATACACGGAGATAGAACAGCGTAAAACAAAAGTAACCAACTGAAAAACAAATGGTTACCAGTATCTATCCAAAATATAATACTACTACATAAGCGCTAGTCTTTTTCAGGTAATTGGTTTTTTATTATCTTTTCTCCTTCTCCAGTAGGAAAGTCCAAAGTGCGTATAGGAAATGGAATCGTGATGTTATTATCATCAAAAGCTTGTTTGATAATCATTATAGCTTGGCTTCGCGTTTCAAGAAAAAAAGCTTGATTGGTTTCTTTTAGCCACAATCGCACAAAAAAGTTTATGGAGCTATCGCCAAAATCCGTGTAGAAAAATAAAATCCCTTGCTCATCTAAACGCTCATTGAGTTTAGTAAGTGCATTTAAAGTTACTTCTTTTACATCGGGTAAATGATCATCGTAGGCGATACCTACTTCTAAATCTAACAGCGTTTATTGGAGATAGAATAATTGATAATCGGACTATCAAACACTACTTTGTTGGGTATAATCACGTCGTGTCCATGAAACGTTCGAATAACGGTATCACGTAAATTTATTTTAAGAACGGTTCCAGTAAAATCTTTTACTTGGATTAAATGTCCTATTCGTATAGGCATGCGGATAGAAAGGACTACTCCAGATACAAAGTTAGCGGCTATATCTTGGAAGGCAAAAGCAACGGCCAATCCAACAATCCCAGCACCAGCAAGGGCGGTACCCAAGGCTTTATCTAGATTGAGAATTCTTAATACCGTAAGGAATACTATTCCAAGAAAAACGGCATAAACAACGGATCCAAATAGGTTGCTTATAATATCTATTTTGGTAATCCTTTTCAGAATTCCTCGTGTCTTTTTACCTATCCATTTGGATATAAAAAAACCGATAATCAATACTAATGAAGCTAAAACAAGATTAGGAAACATGCTAACGATGTCCTCCATCCACTCGGTTAATTTGGAAGCTATTAAATCGTATATTTTTTGTATATCCATAAAAACTATTTCAAATAAATATTGATTCTATCAAACGAATAGGGCTAATTTAGATTTACTAAAAACCTTAACATCCGTAAATATATTAAAAAATGATTTGCTTAATAGCTGATATTATAAAGGAATAAAGAAAACTATTTTATCCAAACAAATCTATATAGATGCATCTAGCTACGCATCATACCATAGCTGAGAATATTTTTAAACTTTTAAACGATTAAAAAAGTGATCAGAGTATAGCTTAACAAACTAATAATAAACAAGAAGAAATTAATTCCCAAAATAAAAAAGCTTTTTAAGTGAGAAACAAATTTGCT
>DATGMW010000050.1:0-20574 GCA_035307105.1 Flavobacteriaceae bacterium | reverse complement strand
CTATTGTTCATTGATTAAAGCTACTAAAAATGTTCTCAATAAAATAGAGGTAGAAAATCGCACGATAACCAAAATCACATCAAAGGAAAGAAAAGAAACTCGTTTATGGAGTGCTGTAGCTTTGCGAGAAGCGATAATTAATGCTTTTGTTCATAATGACTATACCCGTGAAGTTTCGCCTAAATTTGAGATATTCTCCGATCGTCTTGAAATCACGTCTGCAGGTTCACTTCCAGAAGGATTGAGCAAAAAAGAGTTCTTTGAAGGGTATTCCATTCCAAGAAACAAAGAATTGATGCGGATTTATAAAGATTTGGACATGGTAGAGCAATTAGGCTCGGGTATTCCGAGAATATTAGAACATTATGGAAAGGACACTTTTCATTTTACGGAAAATTTTTTGAGGATGAATTTTTTCGCATCTGAGCAAGTTACCCCTCAAGTTACCCCTCAAGTATTAATGTTTTTAAAGGTTTTTACAGGAGAACATAGCAGACAAGAATTACAAGATAAAATGGAGTTGTCTGACCGAAAAAATTTTCGAGAAAACTACTTACAAAAAGCTATAGAACAAAACTTAATAGAATTAACCATCCCCGATAAACCAAGAAGTAGTAAACAGAAATATAGACTTACTCAGAAAGGAAAAATGTATCAATCAAAATAAATGATACTCGTACATTCAAAATTTGCAAACGGCGTTTTAGTGGAACTTTGTCAGGAGATGTAGTAGATTCTGACAGCTGATTTATTGATGTGGAAAGCGCTGATTACCCTATTATCCTCATCAATTAATAAATTATTGTTTTGTTTTATTGGTTTATATAAAATAGAAACCTATATTTGCACGCAGTTTAGGTCCCATAGCTCAGCTGGTTAGAGCACTTGACTCATAATCAAGGGGTCCCTGGTTCAAGCCCAGGTGGGACCACCTTTAAACTTTAAAAGCCTCGCAATAAGCGGGGCTTTTTCGTTATAACCTATTCATATACAACCTTATATAATCCTAATCCATTGCATTAAACACCGGCTCTTTTCCTATGCTATTTCACAGTAAATATACACAGTGGTTATGAATTTTGTTATGACCTTTTTCGATTAGAGGTGCATTTTAATAATAAGGTCTAATTTTATTAGAGCGAGATATGTTTTATTGAGAGGCTATTTTTTAAATAACCTAACACCCCGACCTCCTTCGTCGGCCACCCCTCTTTACAAAAGATGGGAATTCTTTCCCTTCTTGCAGAGGAGGGCACTTTTAAAACCTAATTAGTAGCTTTTCACTACCAATATTATCAACTTATTGCGGGCTCCTTATAATTGGGGTATATTTGGATTGATTGACCAGGGTAATAACCTATAATATTACTTCCTGTCTTAGTTCTTTATAAAAGTTAGAAAACAGTTTGAATTGTTAGGAATAGAGTAGACTGTTTAGTACAGTTTATTATCAAAAATGTTGAGATTTAACTATATGTTTTAATCCTTCGGCACCACATCTTTACAAAAGATGAGAATTCTTTCCCCTCTTCCAGAGGGGTGTCCGCATAGCGGACGGGGTGTATTATTTAACTTTAATATCTTAGATATGAAAAAAGTTGTAACCCATATTTATGACAAACCTATTTATTGGAGAAAAATTAGAGTTCTACCTGCCAATAGGTTTCTTAAAGCTCGAGCGCGGTCTTTACGCAAAGCTGGCGTTTTAGCGGAGGTGGTATTTTGGTTGCAAGTGCATAAAGGGAAGTTTCATCAAATTGATTTTGATCGACAACGTATAATAGGTAATTATATAGTGGACTTTTATGTAAAGTCTTTAGGATTGGTGATTGAAATAGATGGATCGAGTCACAATCATAAAGAAGATTATGATGCAAGGCGTCAAGCGTATTTAGAACGATTAGGGTTAGTGGTTTATAGAATTTCTGATTTAAGAGTTAAGGGGGATTTAGATAATGTTTTGAAAGAGTTGGAGGAGTTTATAGTGCAAGAATTTGGAAGTTGACCCTCCATAAGTCTAACACCCCAACCACCTTCGTCGGCCACCCTTCTTTACAAAAGAAGAGATTTATTTCCGCTTTCCAGAGAGTTGTCCGTATAGCGGACGGACGTGTGCTGAGTAACTTTAATGTCCTAATTTTGAGAAGTGTTGTAACTCAATTTCCTGATTAACCTATTTATCTGGAGGTCTTAAGAGCGTTTCCGGCTATCATTTCCTCAAGCTTTGCTATCTATTTCTATATATTTGAGAGTACATTTCAATTATATAATTCTATGGATCGAAGAGGCTTTATTAAAACAAATGGTATTGCAGGATTGGGAGCATTGATATTGCCGAATTCTGTGTTTAGCGGGACACTTTTTAGCAAAAAAGTAAAAGTTGGGCTTATCGCTACGGGAATGCGTGGAAAGGTTCACCTGAACGAATTGTTGCGACGCAGCGATGTAGAAGTTACTGCAATAGCAGATCCAGACCCAAGAATGGTAGAACGGGCTTTAAAAATTTTTGAAAGACACGGAAAACCAAAGCCGACAGTATATGGTAATGGAGATTACGATTATAAAAATTTACTAAAGCGTAAAGATGTAGATGCCGTTATTGTTTCTACCCCTTGGAAGTGGCACGCCACACAAGCTGTAGAAGCAATGCGCGCTGGTAAAATTGTAGGATTGGAGGTTTCTGGTGCTATGAATATGCAAGAGTGCTGGGATTATGTAGAGGTGTATGAAGAGACTAAAATCCCAATTTTCATGATGGAAAACGTTTGTTATCGTCGCGATATTATGGCGGTTTTCAATATGGTTAGACAGGGGAAGTTTGGCGAGATTATGCATGGGCAAGGCGGATACCAACACGATTTAAGAAATGTATTGTTCAACGACGGAGAACATGTTATTGGGCACGGCGTGGAGTTTGGAGAGAAAGGTTTTTCGGAAGCAGCTTGGCGAACGAATCATTATGTAGATAGAAATGGAGAGTTGTATCCAACACATGGAATTGGGCCTATCGCTACTATGATGGATGTAAATCGTGGAAATAGAATCACACATTTAACCTCTATGGCAAGCCACCAAGCAGGATTAACACATTATATTAAAAAGCTTGGCGGAGAAGACCACCCAAATGCGAAAGTGGATTTTAAACAAGGAGATATCGTTCAAACCATGCTTAAATGTGAGAATGGCGAAACCATTTTACTTACCCACGATACTTCTTTACAGCGTCCGTATAACTTAGGATTTAGAGTACAGGGAACCGATGGTATTTGGCAAGATATAGGATCAGGTGGTTTCGATCAGGGTTTTATATACTTTGAAGAGGAAATGAATCACTCACACCAATGGGCAAATTCTAAAGAACATTTAGAAAAATATGATCACCCACTATGGAAGAAGCATGAAGCAAGTGCAAAAGGAGCTGGTCATGGCGGGATGGATTACTTCTTAATCAATGACTTTATCGAGTGTATAAAGGCCAATAAAGAATTCCCTTTTGATGTGTACGACCTAGCTACTTGGTATGCTATAACGCCATTGAGCGAAATATCTATTGAAGGAAATGGTGCATCGCAGGAAATGCCAGACTTTACTCGAGGAAAATATAAACACAAAAAACCCGTATTTGGATTTGACTACTATTCATAAAGCATCCCTTTTAATTTTGGCCGGTGGTATGGGAAGCCGATATAAAAACCAAAAGCAAGTAGATACGGTTAGTTCAAATAAGGAAACCCTAATGGAGTTCGCTTTGTACGATGCGATTAAGGTGGGTATTAAAAAATTCGTGTTTATAATCAACGATAAATTTCCGTCGGATTATAGAAAGAGAATTACGGATATACTTACAGATAGAAATTGCGAAGTTCATTTTGTAGAACAGACTTTAGATAAGTTTATTCCAGAACTATATCAATATAAACTCAAAGAACGAGTAAAACCATTAGGTACCGCACATGCAGTGCTTTGCGCTAAAGAAGTGATTCAAGAACCATTTATAACCATGAATGCCGATGATTTTTACGGTTATAAAACTTTTGAAAAGGCCTATCATCATCTCACTGCTGGAAAGATATCGGAATACGAGTTTGCCATGTGTGCTTTCGAGTTGGAAAACACCTTAAGTAAGAATGGCTCGGTTTCCCGAGGCATTTGCAAGGTATCTAGTGCTAATAAACTATCGAAAGTAGAGGAGTTTACCTACATAGAGCGTGTAAATGGCGTGATAAAAGGTCTGAACGAAAAACTAAAAGCGAAAACATTAAAAGAAGAGGATAAAGTATCTATGAATTTTTGGATACTACATCCTTCCTTTTTTGAAATGGCAATGCGAGATTTAGTGACTTTTCTTGAAGAAAATGAAAACCTATCTAGAATAGAGTTTTATTTGCCTTCCGTTGTAGATAAAGGCATTCAAGAAGGAAAAGTTAGGGTAGAAGTGCTATCTACTTCCGAGAAATGGTTTGGATTAACCTATCCAGGAGACAAAGACCGGGTGATGAAAGAACTAGAAGCTAAAAAAGAAAAAAAGCTATATCCGACTAGTCTGTGGGAAAACATCAAGAGGGATTTATAAAAGGATTATGGAAGGTACTACCAAAATTAAAACAGTGCTTGTTGCTGCTAGTCGCAAGATTCACTCGGATTTTAGCTTTAAACAACTTACCTCTGGCCATATTAATCAAACCTACTTGGTGAACAATAACGGCGAACAATTGCTTTTGCAAAGGCTAAATATGCAGGTTTTTAAAAACCTAGAAGGTATCTCTCAGAATATTTTAGCGGTTGGCAAACACTTAAAGCAAAAGGCATATTCAGATGAAATTTTAGAACTTCTTCCCTTTGTAGATGGCGATTATCTTTATGAAGGCGAATGGCGTATGTTTAAATATATGCAGAACACGCAGACCTTTTTAAAAGTACAGTCTGAAAAACAGACTTATGAAGCCGCTAAGTTTTTAAGTGCTTTTCATGCTAGCCTTTCCGACATAGAGCTACAGAATATAACGGACTCCATCGATGGTTTTTTAGATTTCAAAATGCGCTCAGAACAATATCAAGAAGCATTGCAAAATGCAACCGAAAACAGACTTAAGAAGGCAGAGGAATCTATAATATTCTTAAAAGAAAATAAAAATATCCTTGAGGAATGGCATGGGTTATTACCACAAATTCCTAAACGAGTTATACATGCCGACCCTAAGATTAGTAATTTTTTATTTGACAAGGAGGATGAGAATAAAGTGGTAGCTCTGATTGATTGGGACACTATTTTACGAGGCTCCATTTTATATGACTTTGGCGATATGGTAAGGTCCTATACCAACTTAAAAGAAGAGGATTGTGCTGAGGTAGGAGATAATTTTAGCTTGGAAAACTACAAGGCATTAGAAAAAGGTTTTCTGTATTATCTATCCAATACCCTTACGGACAAGGAAATTCAGAACTTAGAATTAGGTGCGAAAACGGTTATTTATGTACAAGCAATGCGCTTTTTGACTGATTATTTGAATGGCGATATTTACTATAGTGTGCAACGTCCAGAGCATAATTTGGATCGTGCTAAGAGTCAAATAAACTTACTGAACGACTTGCAGAGTACGGTGTCGGTACGAAAATAAAACTTTGTTAACCTGTGGTAATAGTTCCGTTATGGAGGAGGTTTTGTGTAAATTATTTGAAAGTTTAAATAGATAAAGTAAGAAAATTATGAAACTAGCAGTAGTAAGTGGTGCATCGGGGAACTTGGGTCAAGCCGTAGTACAGTATTTTTTAAAACAATCCTACCATGTGGTTGGATTAGTGCGTAGTCAGAGCAAAGAAGTCCTAAAGAATTATGAGGAGATGGAAGTAGACCTTATGGACGAAAAAGCTACGCAGTCTTGTGTGGATATTATTTTAAAGAAATATGACAAGATAGATGTCGCAGTATTGACTGCAGGCGGGTTTAAATCTGGTAGCATAGATAAAGCCTTCAGAGAGGATTTAGAACATCAATATCGATTAAATTTCCTTACCGCCTTCCACTTTGCCCGTCCCGCGTTATTACAAATGAAAACGCAACAAAAAGGTAGGTTGTTTTTTATAGGTTCGCAACCAGGGATGGACACTACCAAGGGAACGAATAATGTAGCCTATAGTTTATCTAAATCCCAATTGTTTCAGCTAGCGAATATCTTTAATTCGGAAACCAAAGATTTAGATGTTAAAACCTATGTTATTGTACCTAGCACTATCGATACTCCAGAAAACAGAAAGTCTATGCCCAATGCGGATTACAGCAAATGGGAGAAGCCAGAAGATATTGCCAAGATTATTGGCTACCATAGTAAAGATAAGGGTGCTTCAGATAAAGCATTTATAGTTGTTTCAGAATTTATATAAAAAACCCATTGAACCGCTGCTAGATAAATGTTGCGTATTTAAGGAGTGAAAATAGTATTGCTATTGTTTAGGCTTTTGTAAGAGATATATTATTGTAAATTTTGGAAGTTGAAGTTATCTGTTCCCTCCTTTAAAGCTTCTATAGGAGCTTAAAGCAGCCAAAACCTTATCATCTTTAAGAATTCGTCTGCTTAAACTATATTCCTTAAAAGACCTGTGCCCAACAAACCAGATATACAGCTCTTTTTCTGGGAAATACTCTTTTATTAAATCATATTGAGTATAACTACTTGAAAAGGATACTTTGGGGAATTGTGCTTGGATAGATTTTAAAGCAGCTATCTCCTCTGCAAGATCCTCTTCAGATAAATCATGTAAATACCATGGCAAATAAAGTGAGGTGTTAAAGCCAGCCTCTTCAAAAATTAAAAGTGCTTCTACTTGCATCCCTTCTACTAATACTCTATCCAGCGGATAGTTTTTTGATCTTAATACAGGATGGATTTTATCGAAAATATGGTGATGATTTAAAGTATCTAGTTCTTTTATATCCAACCAGAGATATGGATATCTATTTATTGGTAGATGGTCCATATACTCTTGAAAACTTAGTCCAATGGAAGGTGCTGGGGTATGATTTACATCCAAAAAGTCTGTTTCCTCTAAATAGTCTAAATCCAACTCTATCCCTTTGAAAAACAATAATGCCGCTTCTTGCTTTTCTATGCTATTTACCCTGTGTGCCCAAATTTTATGGTAATGCCCAAGAAACTCAAAACGGTAGGGCGAGAACTTATACATATACTTAGCTCCTATGGCTAGAATGCTCAGCACTATAGCTATAAGCAACCAATTTGTTTTAAATGTCTTTATCATAATTCAATCCTTCTTTTACCCAACGTGTTCTGCGCTGAAAATGACGATTAATGACACTTCTAGTGCTATCCTTTTCTTTAAAATCTATGGATAGTAAGTCTGAAAATGTGTGTATAAAGTCTTCTGCATTATACCTTCTATTTAGGTAAGCCTTTTGTATTTGGGTGCTGTCTACTGCTTTCTCCGAAAGCCAAATAATAAAAGGAATCTCATACATAGGTTTAGTAGCCCTATATTCGCTATGTCCAACAAAATCTACTGTATCAAAAACCTCATCCCCATGATCGGCCATATAGGTTAAGCTGCTATGAGTGTTACTTTTTCTGAGTATTTCGATAAGGTTCCTCAGGATATAATCATTGTAAAGAACTGCATTATCGTATTGATTGCGTAATGTTTGTGCATTATTTGATGGGAAGAGCAGTTCATCTTTGTCTGTGTCGAATCTGTTAAATTCTTTTGGATATCGTTTATAATAGGCGGTATGTGTTCCTATTAATTGGATGAAAATTACTTTTTTATTTGGAGGTTCTGTTAGAACTTTCTCTAGGATAGGTAGGGTAGCCTCATCAAGGGATTCCTGTAAAAAATACTCTTCTGATGTAAGAAAGTACTTTTTATCTGCAGCCCTAGAAATATTTGTAGCTACACTTTCGTGTATTCCTATTGGGCGTTGATTGGATATCCAATAGGTAGTGAAGCCAGCTTGATTTGCAAGTTGGATGATAGAAGCGTTCTCTGTGGGATTTGGGTTCATATAGTTTGCTAAACTAAGCATCTTCTCCAATGAAAGAATAGTATGTACATGAGGGGAGATAACGGAGTCAAAGATAAATAGCTCTTCTTTGATTTCCATCAACAGTGGATTTGTTTCTTTTTCATATCCATACAATTGCATGTGCCAGTTGCTAGTAGACTCTCCTATTACTACAACGTGTACTTCTGGTTCTTCAGGAATATTTTGTCTTCTTACATCGGTTAGGTTTGGAGAACTATTTTCAGAAAAATTAAAGACCATTTGCTTCTTAATCTCTCTATATTCGTTATAAGAATGTGCAGATACAATAAGAAGGTGTTGGGTTTTGAACTTTTTTATTAGAACAATTCCGCCAATCGATATAGCAGCAATAAGCAATAGATTAAAAACCCAATCTTTTTTATTAGAAACACTATATTTCTTTTTTCTTGCAAAAAAGAGTAAGATTAAGGGTGCCAAAAGGAAGAGTATAAGAGTAAATAGCTTTAGATTTAAATAAAGCTCAAGAAAATCATACGCCTCATATAAATTTGTTTCAAAAATAATAAAGATTGCTGAGCTGCTAAATGGTAGATCATAAAGCAGGTAGAAGCCTACTTTTATAAATATACCCAGGGCGAAAAATAAATAGAGAAAAGCAAGCAATAAAAATCTTTTTTGCCATTTTCTTCCTAGTAAATAAGTACAATAAATAATGAAACAAGAAATCGCTACACTAAGGTTTTCTTTTACTAGTTGTTTTGAACCATCGATTAGAAACAAGCTGTAAATAAAAAATACTAAGCATGGAAAAAGGAAGATTGCGAGCTCTCTTTTATGATCAGAAAGAATGGTGTAAAAATGTTGTAAAAACTTACGCATGTCTTATTAAGTGTATTTTATAAAAACTCAAATGGATTGTTTAAAAAAATCAGCTATTTATAGCTAGCTTCTTTCCTTAGTAAATCCCCTATTGCTTTTTAGAGAGTTTGTTTAAGTGTTTTTCCATTTAATTTCATTTAAAAAAAACGCTATAGTTTCTCTTACTGCTCCTTTCATCTCTTTAGATAGTGTTTGCGCTTCCCAAGGATGTTTGGACTGGAATACGTGGTCTGCGCCTTCTATTATATGCAGTTTGGCTTGTGGTGCCCATTTCTTTAAATTTTCTGCCTCAAACAACTCCACGGTAGTGTCAGCAGTTCCATGAACAATCAATAATGGCTTTTCTGTATTACTTACCGCTCGCTTTATGCTGTATGCTTCTCTGTTGGCATTAAAGTCTTCGTAAAAGGAGAATTTATGTGGTAGTTGTTGATGGGTGCGAGCATTTTCCACATAGGCCATCCCAGTTTTTTCCCATTGCGCAAAAGCTTCCGTTCCTTCGTAGAAACGAGGTGCAAAATCACTTACCCCTGCCCAAGTAGCTGCTTTCAATATATTGTTGTGTAGTTCCGATGCTAATAATGCTAATCCGCCACCACGGCTATGTCCAATAATGTTTACCTGTGTTGGATTTGCTTCCTGCGAATAGTTTTCTAACTCCTTTAGCACGCGAACTACATCCTCTAACTCTTTGGTGTAGGTGTTCTCGCTAAAAGCTTCTAAATCGGGAAAGTCTATAGGTTGCTCGGCAGTTCCTCCATTGTGAGAGAAGTTGAATTTTAGAAAGAAAAAACCAGCCTTGGCAAACTCTTCGGCTACCAGATGCCAAGCCCCCCAATCTTTAAATCCTTTGTAGCCATGACAAAAGAGCACTACTGGTTTTGGGGTGTTGTTTTGGTTATAATATACGTCGTAAACAATAGGTCGTTTTCCGTCGGTTTGGATAATTTTATTTTGTTCTATAATCATGTTTATACTTCTTTTTCTGTAAATGCTTCTTCTAGGTCGAATATCTCTTCGACCAATCTTACTAAATAGGTTTCAAACTCGTCTACTACTTCTTTGGTAATCACATCTCCAAACCCTCTTGTTTCTCTAACTGGCATAAATCCACTGCTCATATTTCGCATGCTTAATATTCCTGCCTGGAGGCTTTCTATTGGGTTATTCTGCATATAAAGCCATGCGTAAATAAGGACTTGAAAGGCCTGACTCTTGCTTTTGTCGGTTATTAGTTTGTCCCAATCTGTTACTGCAAGGTTTGCTGGTTGCACTGCTCCCGTTTTATAGTCCACTATTCTTATCATGCCATTAAAGCGCTCTATTCTATCGGCTAGACCGTAAATTTTCACCGTTTTATTAATCGAAGGAATAAATAAATCCGCGCTAAGCATTTCCTCTAAATTAATGATTTCTATACTATTTCCTTTTTGCAATAAATCCAAGTCGTATGCAATGGTTCTATGTACAAATTGCTTGGCTACGTTGTAGATAATCAAGTTGAAACCTTGCGTATAATCTCCATTAAGGAAAGATTTTTTGAACTGAACATCCAATTCGTTGTTAGCTACTTTTTTTATGCGCTTTAAACTGTCAATGTCTAGTAGAGCATTACATTCTTTGTAAAGGTTTTCCAAGGTGTCATGCACAATCGTACCCATGGTGGTATGTGCAATAGTTTCCTCTACCTCGTCGGTTTCATCAATTTTAAGAATTCGTCTTTCGTAGAAATCTATCGGATTTCGAATATAAGACCCCAGTGCAGATGGAGAAAATCCTTTTTCTGCGATTTGGTTTAATCGATCGATGACTTTTTGATTTTTTGGAATGCTTTGCAATTCTATTTTACTTGTGTCCGAAACTTTTGGACTTACCGTTTTTGTCGTGATTTTGTGGTTTGGCAGTTTGTCTATTTGCAGTTGCAAAATAAACCTACTAGGTTCGCCGCCTTTCATTCCTGAATCGTCCGTATTATAACACAACCAAACTTTTTTTGCACGTTGCAGTAGGCGATAAAAGTGATAGGTGTAAATTGCATCTTTTTCTGTATATAGCGGCAGACCGTATTGTCTTTTTAAGTCGTAGGTTATAAAGGAATTATTGGATTTACCCGAAGGTAACACGCCTTCATTTACCGACAAAAGAATAACATTTTCAAAGTCTAGAAGTCGCGACTCCAACACTCCCATTATTTGTAATCCATCATAGGCATCGCCTTCAAAGTCTATGGTGGAGGATTGAATGGCTTCGGTAAAAAGATAGTTCAACGTTTTTGTAGTAGTAACATACGGGTACCGCGTCATCCACTGTTCGATGTTTTCTAGTAATAGGTACAGCTCGTGTAGAACCACTCGTTCTATAGAGGAGTCTTTGGTTATCTCCAACCATTTTTTGGTTAGTTTTAAGCTGGTTTGGATACCTAAGGAGGTATTGTCTAGCCACGGAGTAAACAGAAGCTTTAAGCCTTCGGTGTCCTTCCCTTTATACAACTCTAAAATCTTATGGACATTGCAATAGGTATAATTTCCTTTTATAAGATCGTTTAAAAGCTGGTCCGCCTTATCTATGGTTGTTTGCACCATAGGATGTTGTAGGATCGTAAATATATCTTTGTAGTAATATGCGTCTTGGTTTTTCTGTTGAATAGCGAAGTACTCCGTAAAAAATAAAGCGGCTGGGAAATATTGTACTCCTGCTCCCATAGTAACGTTTACTTTCTCAATACTTGGTGGAAGCGATCCCAATACCATTTCAAGTAATGTTTCGTCGGCCAGGACTATCGCTGTTTTTTTTCGTTCCTCTGGCGATAGCTCTTCTAGAATAGTAGTCAGTCCTTTTACTTGGGTTATATTCTGCGGAGCTTGTATAAGTTGGATTTGCTTTTCCTTGCTAAAATTGTCTTGGATGCCAAGTGGCGTATTATTTTTAAAGTATGGCCAAGATTCTATGTACTTCCTTACGAATAAAGAAGTTGCATGCATTTTATCTTCTACAAAATGCGTATCAATATCCCAGTATATTTTATTTGAAGGATTTTCTAGAAAGGTTTGAAAAATCTGTTGTTCAGCATTGTTAAGCGCATTAAAACCAATGAATACGAACTTTTTATTTAAGTTGGCATCTAGGTAGGTTTTAGCATTCTCTGCAGCTTTTCTATACACCAAGCCTTGGTGTGCCATTTCTTTGGCTAGCAGCTTTTCTTTTAGTCTATCGTATAGTTCCGCCAAGCTATTCCAAAAGTTTAGATAATTGGTTATTAGCTCGGTTCGCTCTTCTGCTAGGTACCAGTGTTCTATATCTTGAATATTATTTAGATAATCGAAGAACCTGTCTGTATCTAGCATGTAGCGATCTATTTCGTTAAAGTCACTTATCAAGGTAGTTATCCAAGTACTGAATGTATCAAAATTTTCTTTGTTTGTTATGCTATTTATTTCTAGATAGGTTTCGTAGGACTCGAATACTATTTGTGTAGTATCTGCTATCTGCAATCCAGAAAGGACTTGTATAAAGTCTTCTATACTGTAAATTATTGGTAGTATTTGTGTTTTCGTAGCGTCTTGTCGGAATTCATTTTTAATAAATCCAGCGGCTCGTTTACTAGGTACCACCCATATATCATTGGTAAAGTTGGTTTGCTCCTTTTGTATATCCGCAATGGTCTCTTGTAGAAAAGTTCTCATAGCCTAAAAATAAGAAACGCCCTACAGATTGCAGGGCGTTTCATTGTATTTATTTTACGTACTTCAGATTATTTATCTTTATTCTTAAGAGAAATCTGAACGCGTCGGTTTTCTTGTCTTCCAGCATTGGTGTTGTTGTCTGCGATAGGTCTATCGGGACCGTATCCTACGGAAGAAAGTCTGTCTTTATCCATTCCTATAGTTACTAGGTAATCTAGAACAGAAGCTGCTCTTTCTTCAGATAACTTTTGGTTGAAAGCTTTGCTTCCAGTGCTATCTGTGTGACCTTCGATTACGAAGTGTGTTTTAGGGTATTCTTGCATTACCGTTACAATATCTTGTAGGGCTTTGAAAGACTCTCTACGGATAGTAGCTTTAGAGGTGTCAAATAATATTGTTTTAGAATACTCATTGATTTCTTTTACTACTTCTTCGGTAGGCTCTTCAGGGCAACCATGGTTTTCAATAGTTCCTGGAGTATCTGGACACTGATCTAAGTGATCTGGAACTCCGTCTCCATCTCTATCAGGCCAAGGACAACCATTGTTTTCTTTTGGACCTGCTTCATCTGGACACTCATCTAAATGATCTGGGATTCCATCACCATCTGAATCTGGACAACCATCCCACTTAGCTTCACCTGGTACATCAGGACACTTATCTAAATGATCTGGAACTCCGTCACCGTCTGTATCTGGACAACCATTGAACTCAGCTAATCCTGGTACATCTGGACAGTCGTCTAAGTGATCTGGGATTCCGTCACCGTCTGTATCTGGACAACCGTTAAACTCAGCTAAACCTGGTGTATCTGGACACTCATCTAAGTGATCTGGGATGCCGTCTCCATCTCTGTCTTTCATACCGAATTTAAAAATCACTCCAGCTCCATGCTGAAAGTGTTTTGCACCACTACTTCCTGAAAATGAATGCTTGTAAGTAGATTGTACATTTATTCCGACATTATCAGTAATCCAGAAGTTAAATCCTGCTAGTGCGTTTCCAGTAGCAAAACCTTTGTCATCTATCCAAGTGTAACCACCACCAATACCAAGGTATGGGTCTAGCCAGTTAGAATTTAAAAGTCTGCCGAATCCGTATTTAAGTTCCGCATCTGCTCCATAATAGTTAAGCGAGCTAACTAGTTCATCGGAACTTACTTTCTCTATTTTATTAAAGGTACCAGCAAGTGTTAACGTGAATCCGTCTCCTAAATATCTACCTACAGTTAGGCGTGATATTGCAGGAGCAATATTCCAATGGTCTTCGACATTAAAATAATTGTCAAATAACTTCCCTGACTGATAAGGAGCAAAAATGCCTTTAGCATTCTCTCCTACTGGGTGAAAGTCAACCGCGTTGGTTCCAAGGCTTATAGCCCACGGATTTGTTTTGTCTTGTGCGTTTGCAACATTTATGGCGCCAAGCATAAATACTATTGCAAGAACAAAGTAGTTTAGTTGTTTCATAGTTTGATTAATTTATAATTATCTAAAGGCAAATTTAAGCGTAAATGTTAATATAACTACCTGCAAAAGAATAAATGTTCTATAATATTCTCTTAAAATAAGGAAATCATAATTTTGTAATTGTTAAATAATTTTTAATTCCTTACCAACCTTAATAAATGCAGCGATTGCTTTATCTAACTGTTCTTTGGTGTGTGCAGCAGATAGTTGCACTCTAATGCGCGCTTCTCCTTTTGGGACTACTGGGAAAAAGAACCCTATAACGTAGACTCCTTCCTCTAAAAGCCTATTTGCCATATCTTGAGATAGTTTCGCATCATGAAGCATTACTGGTACAATGGCAGATTCTCCATCAATTATTTCGAAACCTGCATCTAACACGCCTTTCTTAAAGTAAGCCGTGTTTTCCAATACTTTGTCGCGTAGGCTTGTATCTTTTTCCAACATGTCAAATACACTGATGGCTGCACCTACAATAGATGGAGCTAGTGAATTGGAAAATAAATAAGGTCTAGAGCGCTGACGTAGCATATCTATGATTTCCTTTTTACCGGTGGTATAACCTCCCATTGCACCTCCAAGTGCCTTCCCTAAAGTTCCCGTAACGATATCTACTCTATCGGACACGTTCTTCTCTTCTAAAGTTCCTTTTCCGGTTTTCCCGATTACTCCTGTAGCGTGCGATTCATCGACCATTACTAACGCATTGTATTTTTCTGCTAAATCGCAAATCTCATCTAATGGTGCAACTAAACCATCCATAGAAAATACTCCATCGGTTACGATAAGCTTAAAGCGTGCCCCTTTTTCACTTGCTGCTTTTAGCTGCTTCTCTAAATCTTCCATATCGTTATTGGCATAACGGTATCTTCCTGCTTTACATAAACGTACACCGTCTATAATAGAAGCGTGGTTTAGTGAATCGGAGATAATGGCATCGTTCTCGTCCAATAAGGGAGCGAATAATCCACCGTTGGCATCAAAACAAGAAGCAAATAGGATGGTGTCGTCAAAACCGTAGAAGTGGGCTATTTTTTGCTCCAACTCTTTGTGGATGTCTTGTGTTCCACAAATAAAACGTACCGAAGATACGCCATGACCATGTGCATCTAAAGTATCTTTGGCCGCTTGGATTACATCTGGATGACCTGAAAGTCCTAGGTAGTTGTTTGAACAAAAGTTCAATACTTTTTCTCCAGTAGAGATAGTTATTTCTGTTCCTTGCTTAGAAGTGATAATTCGTTCTTCCTTAAACAGGCCAGCATCTTTAATCTCTTGAAGTTCTTTTTGTAAGTATTCTTGAAATTCTTTTCCGTACATAGTTTTGTTTTATTTAATGTTTAGTAAAATTACACTTTATTTACGACTACCGTATTACTATCAATATATACTAGTAGCTTTTCTTTTAATTTCATTCCCATTTCCTCCAACGCCTCGGCATAAGCCTTTATTTGAAGGATATCGCTTGCTTTAGGAGCTCCTGTTTTGTAGTCGACCAAGGTTAGGGTATTATCGTCGTGAAAATTTAATCGATCCATTCTGCGAATTTGCTTGTCTGCCGTTACAATATCCATCTCTGTTCGAACCTGGAGGTCGCTTTTAAATAAATGTTGTAAATCTTTGTGTTCTACTACATTCCGAATCGTCCTCAGAAGCTTATCATATTTCTCTTTCGCAAGGGTTTGTTGCTTCTCTAAAGTATGAAAATATTTCGAGAAATCCTCTTTTGTTTCTATCTGCTCTAAAATATCGTGTAACTCGGTTCCATATTCTATGGCTTCCTTGGCTTTGTCTCCCCACTGATCCGCATCGACAGTTACTATCTCCAGTAGGTTTGCGTCGGTTATGGTGTAGCTAGGCGTGATGATTTGCTCTTTGTTCTGTTCCTCTTCTTTTGTAACCGCTTTACTTCTCTCCCCAAAAGTATAAGTTTCTCCTTCGCCGAGTGGAGCGCCTTGGTTACTCACGAAGTTTTCTAATTGAAGGGATAGGGGATAGGCGCTTTTACTGTTGCGATAGGTATCAGTTATAATATAAAGCTCTTGCGAGGCTCGTGTAAAGGCTACATAAACATTGTTTAGTTCGTCGAGTACTTCTGTTTCAAAAATCTCGTCGTAATGCTGGTGGTAATGCTCATCGAACTTCGTTAAGGAGTCGTTTACCGATACATATACTTCTTCAAAATTGCTTTTGTCGTCTTGCCATGGTAACCAGCTACTCGTTTTGCCCAAATCTCCTATTTGACTATTAGAGAAAGGAACGATAACAATAGGAAACTCCAAACCTTTTGCTTTATGAATAGTCATAATCTGTACTGCTTCGCTCTGTTTAGAGGAAGGAATACTAAGCCTATCGGATTTTACTGCCCAATAATCGAAAAACTGATGTTTAGTGGTAGCTTCTGTTTGTTCGTAGTGATGAACAAACTCCATAAAACTAAATAAATAGGCGTTGTTGTGTTTGTCTATTTCTAGCTTTTTAATCAGCAATTCGAAGGTCTGATATAAACCTGCCTGGGTAACCGCTTCTAAATCTATTTCTATACCATTGGAGGCGAGTGCTTTAAGGAAACCTTGTAAGCTGTGCTTTTCCATAAGCTTGCTTAGAAAATCGTGTTTGTCTTCTTCTATAGAAAGCGCGTCATACAGATAATAGCATAGTTTAACTCTAGCTTCTTTATCTTCCGGATATAGCAGTAAACGCATAGCATTCAAAAGAGCATTAACTTGCTTAGAGTTTTTTAGCAAGAGTGTTTCCGAGGAAATCATCGGGATGTTATTTTCGGCCAACGCCTCGCTTATCAATACTCCCTGGCTGTTTTTTCTGACAAGAATACAAATGTCGGAAAGGCTGACGGATGGATCTAGTTGTAGGTTTTCGATTAACTCTACTACTTTTTCTTGATGAAGCGTGTTGTTGTTTCTCTCTTGGGTAGGTTTCGGTAGCATCTCTATATGCACGTAGCCTCCTTCTTTCTTATTCTTCTTTTGCTGATTGCCTACTTTATAAAGATCCTTATAGGTTTCATTTTTAAAAATATCGGCGGTCTGTGTAAAGAATCGATTGTTGAAATGGATTATATTCTCAGCACTGCGATAATTGGTATCTAGATGGATTACCTTTTTCTGATCTGGTTCTATTTGAAAAGGTAAATCTTCTTTCGTTAAACCGATGAATTGTTGTGGGTAGCCACCACGCCAGCGGTAGATAGATTGTTTTGCATCGCCCACCAACATCGCACTTCCAGGAAGCCCTATTTCAAAACCTTGCGACAATGCGTTGTCTAGTAAGGGTAACATATTTTCCCATTGCAGTTGTGAAGTGTCTTGAAATTCGTCTATAAAGAAATGTCGGTATCGCTCGCCCAAGCGTTCGTATATAAACGGTGCAGGCTGGTCTTTTACTTGTTCGTGTAGCAGGTAGTTGAAATCTCCGATAAGCAACAGGTTTTGTTCTTTCTGTATGTCGCTACGTTCATTCCCTACTAAGTTTATTAGTGCCATAGGCAAGAGCTCTCTCAAAACTAATTGATAGACTTTATTCCTCTCCACGTAGGTTTTTATTCCTAGAAAAGCTTGGTTGAGTTCGTTTTTTACACTGTCTATCTGCTGCTTTTCTGATTCTGGCGTAGTCTTTTTGTAATACACATACTCACCGCTTTCTATTTGTTGTTGCCATTTAGTTTCGTCCGATACTTTGGCAGTTTTAATGTCCTCCGCAACTTTATGTAAGAATTTCGGAAAATAAGATCCAGTAAAAGCATTATCAGGCACTCCCATACTTTCAAGTAAAGCCAAAGTGTCGGATGCAATTTTCTGCCCATTGGCAAAATTTTCTTGAATGGTGTTTTGTAGGTTTTTCGCAAACACCTGAAAATCTGTTAAGCTATGTTCTTTTAATTTGTCTAAGGAGGTTTTATTGGTTTCGGAATTTAAAAGTCCAGCTGTTTTTATAATATCTCTTCGTATGTCCCATGACTTATCTTGGTTCAGTTGGCTGTAGGTGTACTGTAACAAGTAGTCGGTTATGGCGCGGTCTTGTCCAGCTTGTGCAATCAATCGGTCTACGGCTTCTTCTAATAGAATATCGCTATCTAGACTTACTTCAAAGTTGCTGTTTAATTTTAGGTCTTTTGCAAAAGATCTTATGATTCGGTGGTTGAACTTGTCTATCGTTTCTACACTAAATCCGCTGTAATCGTGTAATAAATGTCGAAGTATATGTTTGGATTTTTTTTGAATTAGCGAATGGCTTAAACCTATTTCTTCCGCTATCAGTTTTTGCATATCTCCTGGACTCTCCTTTGCATTTTCATCGGCGAAAGCCACTAACTGCTCTACGATACGCTTTTTCATTTCTCCCACCGCTTTGTTGGTAAAGGTGATGGCGAGTATTTGTTTGTAATAATCTGTAGCTTCTACTAAAAGCAACTTTTTTAAATATTCTTTTACCAGTGTAAAGGTCTTCCCACTTCCTGCAGAAGCGTCGTATATGTCTAAGCTTGGCGTTGTTGTAATCACGTATGAGATATTTTTACTAAAGTACAATTTCTAATTGGAAATACAGAGCAATAGAGTTTGGCTACTGCTATATCGATTAATCTTATAAAAACTATAACATAAGGATATTATTAATTACGTATATTTGGAATTAGAGAGAAAAAATAAATTATTAATTTAAAGAAACATTCAATTATGTCATTCGAATTACCAAAATTACCATATGCGTACGACGCACTTACCCCACATATTGATGCTAAGACTATGGAGATTCACCATACTAAGCACCATGCTGGATACACCAACAACCTTAACGCCGCTATAAAAGGTACGGATTTAGAAGGAAAATCTATAGAAGAGATTCTGAAGAATCTAGACATGAGTAACAAAGCGGTTCGCAACAACGGCGGTGGTTATTATAACCATAAACTATTTTGGGAAGTAATGTCTAAAGATGGTGGTGGAAAGCCTACTGGAGCTGTAGCGGAAGCTATCAATGCAAAGTTTGGAAGCTTTGATAAGTTCAAAGATGCATTTTCTACTGCAGCTAAAACACAATTCGGATCTGGATGGGCATGGTTATGTGTTCATAAAGGTGGAAAAGTAGAAGTATGTGGCACACCAAACCAAGATAACTCGCTTATGCCAGGTGTAGGCTGTGGAGGTACGCCAATCTTAGGATTGGATGTTTGGGAGCATGCATATTACCTAAACTACCAAAACAGAAGACCAGATTACGTAGAGGCATTCTTCAATGTAATTAACTGGGACGAAGTAGCTAAGCGCTACGAAGCTAATAAGTAAGATAAGCTTACTTATTATACAAAGCGGCTCTGCAAAATCCATTTTGCAGAGCCGCTTTTATTTCATGCTATTTGGTGGATTTAAGCTTTCTGGTCATAGTGTTTTTCATAAAAGTTCACAAAGGCTTTGTTTACAATTCGTACACCGCCTGGCGTAGGATAGTTTCCAGTAAAGTACCAATCGCCTAAGTTTTTAGGACAGGCTTTGTTGAGGTTCTCTACGGATTGAAAAATCACTTTAAGTGGAATGCCTAAGGTTTCATTGCAAATTAAGTCGGCAATAGCATCGGACACCTGCTCGTAGGTAAATGCATCATAGAAAGGCAATACGGCATTATGCATTTCTGTATTTTTCAATTTTAGCTGCTCTAAACAAGCTTTATAGGTCTCGTGAATAACATGCTCGGAGTTTTCTTCGTGAAGTTTTAAGGTAGCCTGAAATGCTATTAGTTCCTCTAAGGTTGGCATATTTATGCCATAAAAATCCGGATAACGGATTTGTGGTGCAGAGGATACTACAACGATTTGTTTAGGCTGTAAACGCGAAAGCATATTCAGAATACTTTGTCTTAACGTAGCACCGCGTACAATACTGTCGTCTATAATAACAAGATTGTCCTCTGGCTTTACCACACCGTAGGTAACGTCGTATACGTGCGCTATTAAATCTGCCCTGCTCTCATCCTCCGTAATAAACGTACGGAGCTTTACATCTTTTACTGCAATCTTTTCTGCTCGGATTTTTATGGATTGTATTTCTTCTAAGCGCTCGGCGGTAAGTTTTCCTTCTTCTTTTAATATGGCTTCGTTTTTTTGTTTGTTCAGCTCATCTTGTGCAGCTTCGAGCATCCCAATAAAGGAAGTTTCTGCAGTATTTGGAATATACGAGAAGACGGCGTTTTCTGTATCGTAGTCTATGCTTTTTAGCACCTCTGGCATAACCATACGTCCCAAGGCTTTCCGCTCTTCATATATCTCGGCATCATTTCCTCTAGAGAAGTAAATCCTCTCAAAAGAGCAGGCGCGTTTAGGCAAGGGTTTTAAAATTCGTTTCTGTCGGTATTCGCCATTCTTCTTGATTAATAGCGCATGTCCTGGTTTTATTTCTTGTACGTCTTTAAACTGAATATTGAATACCGTTTGCAAGGTAGATCGCTCCGATGCTACGGCAATAACCTCCTCGTCTTTAAAAAAGTAAGCTGGTCGAATTCCTGCAGGATCGCGCATCACAAAGGAGTCACCATG
>DATGMW010000049.1:0-8671 GCA_035307105.1 Flavobacteriaceae bacterium | reverse complement strand
TTCTCCTATACTTAATAGGACAAACAAAATGATACATAAGTAAACTTTTATTATGACTTTTATGAATATGCTCACTCATACCCACAAATCTACATATCTTTATGCAACACCCGAGGCAGAGCCTCGGGGAATTCTATGATTAAAGATATAAATATCTACTCAATGGATAGAAAACCCTTGTTTCACAGTGATTCTTGTTGTCTTTTAATAATCCACAGATTGCGTAAGTAGCAGTAAATCAGCGACTTAAACTAAGTGCGAAACTTAAGTTCCTAACTACAATTTTATGCTAGTATCCTAATAGATATAATTTTACCTTTGAAAGATTATATCAATTTCTTTAAGCCTATATTTCCGATCAAAACAATCCGGTATATTTTACCCTTTTCATTCAGGTTAAATTTATAGATTTGACACACCTATGCTAAAGCTTCGTTACATACTTTCTCCACTTTATCATTTGTGGTTTTACCTTGTGGTTCTTGTAACCACAGTGGTACTATCTCCATTTTTATTGGTTTCTACAATAAAGGAATCTTGGTATCCTCAGTTTTATAAAGTAGCAAGGATATGGTCTACCATCATATTATATGGCATGGGATGTTTTCCAGACATTCAGCAAAAACAGGCTTATCCTTACAAAAAGAGTTTCATGTTCGTTGCGAACCATCGTTCTATGCTCGACATTATGCTGATGTACTATTCGGTATCTACTCCTTTTGTATTTGTAGGTAAAAAGGAATTGGCGAAAATTCCAATATTCGGATTTTTCTATAAACGCACCTGTATTCTTGTAGATAGACAAAATATGCGAAGTAAAAGCGCTGTAATGAAAGAAGCCAACCGGCGTATAGAAAGCGGCCTGAGCATTTGCATCTTCCCAGAAGGCGGTATTCCAGACGATACTAGCATTGCATTGGATAGGTTTAAGGATGGTGCTTTTAGATTGGCCATTGAACATCGCATTCCCATTGCGCCATTGGTATTTCATGATAATGGCAGACATTTTCCGTACAGTATTTTTGGTGGGTATCCAGGGAAGTTGAGAGTAGATAAACTGCCCATTTTAGATACCAACGGTACTACTATGGAGGATAAATTTAAGTTAAGAGATAGCATTCGCGAGCGGATTCTAGATACCCTAGAAAGCGCTAAGAAATAAGACCTCGTTAAATCAGTCTAATCGCCATCTTACTCCAGTATAGATACCAAAGATATAAGGTTTAAAGTCTACCGAATTTGTATAGGCATTCAACTGGTATTTAAACATCGGCTCTAATTGCAAATGTATTCGTTTTGTAAAATTGTACCCAAAACCCATTCCAATATTTGTGGTGAAACTTGTTTTTTGTAAGTTGGTAGCGCTACCAATATGGGACCTGTAATCTTTATTGTTTACATAAATCTCATTATCGGTCAAGAAAAGACTGCTCACACCGCCAATAATACTCCACTCAAAATCGGCGTTTATTATTTTACGCTCTATTTCTACAGGGATTTCTAGGTAAGAAATGTTTTGCTTAAGCTGGGTATTTCCCTCCATATATATGAGTTCCACCCTATTCCCAAGATTAGCCTCTCGAATATTAGATAGGTTATCATTAGAGAAAGCGGTAATTACTACGCCACCCTCGGACACATTATTGTAATTCACATTATAAATAGCCAAATTAGGGTCGGAATATCCTACTTGTACATTATTGGTTGCATAGCCAACATCCATTTTGTTGATACCGGAACGCAGCTGCCAATTATCATTTATCTGATAAGCCACTTGAAGACCTAAACTCATATTAAGACCACCTTCCTTTCCGCTATCATTGAATTGACTATCTAAGGAAGAGCCACTGCTTACACTGTTGTAGTATACCGGTGCAACTTGGGGTCCTACAGACCATCGGTTAAGCGCTTCATTTTTGGCTGCTTCTTCTTTTTCCTCGGCTGCAAACAAATTATCACTACTCACCAATGAGGTAACTTCTTGTTTTATAACTGTATCTGTGTCTTTATCTTCTATCTCTAAGGCTTCGGCTTGTGCTATTTGCTCTGTTAACGTCTCTTTCCCTTCTTTATTTATATGCTCTTCTCCTATAGCTACACGTGATTCTTTCTGTTTCTGATAGGCTTCTTGCTTTTTCTTTTCCATCGTAACTTTCTGTTCCTTAGCTATGGATCCTTTCGTAACCTTCGTCTCCCTATTCAACACATCAGCGGTAGGTTTATTTTCTATTGTTTTTTTGGAGGCGGTAGTTTTTTCTTGAGAATAGGTATCGGCTACCGCATTACTATCGGTAGTGTTGTATGTAGAGCTACTAGGGTATTCAATGCTTGTTGGGTCTTCTTTTGTGCTTTTAATATTTGCTACATCAGAGTCCTCTTTTTCTGTGGTGATTGAATGATATTCTTGTTTCTCTATGGAGATTTCCGATTGTTTGTCCGCATCTACTAATTGGATATTTTGATTATCTGAATTGGAATTGGACCAGAAGAAAACGCTGCTACCAATAAGAGCTAGTAGTATTGCTGCGGCAGACCACCATAGCATAACCACTCTTTGTTTCTTTTTATTTGGCAACTTTTCGGTAATAGCTTCCCAAGCGCCTTCTGGTGGGGGCACTTTCACATTTTTAAGCTTGTTGCGAAACAGTTTGTCTAGTTTGTTATTCTCCATTTTTCATCGTTTTTAATCCGATGTTTTTTTATATTCTTTTATTCGTTCTTCTAGATTTGCTCTTGCTCGAAATAGGTTGGACTTGGAAGTCCCCTCAGCTATATCGAGCATTTCTGCTATTTCCTTATGCGAGTAGCCATCTAGTGCGTACAGATTAAAAACCAATCGATATCTTTCTGGCAATTCCTGTACTATTTTGAATAAGAAAGAAAGTGGCAAATCGCTATCGCTGATTCCTTCTAGGTCAAAATCGTCTTCTTTATCTTTTGCCCTAAGCAACTCTTCTCTCTGCAAAGGCACTTCTCTTTTCTTTCTATAGCTCTGCAAGACTGTATTGATCGCTATGCGTTTCATCCAACCCTCAAAAGAGCCTTTCCCTTTATACTGATTTATCTTTGCGAAAATAGTGATGAAACTATCTTGCAGATGGTCCTTAGCATCATCATAATTTGCGGCATACTTGAGGCACTGACCGAACAACACATCTGCATAGCGGTTATAGAGCAAGCTTTGCGCTTCCCTATCCTGCTTTTTACACTGTGCTATAAGATCTTCTAATTCCAAATGATGCGTTGGTTTTTTATTAGAAATAGATATTTAAGGTATCTAAATGTATGAAATATGTTCCTAATAAATAACTAAGGCACCTACTATGAAGCAGATGCCTTAAATTTAAAAAGGTTGCTTGTATTAAGCAAATTTATTTTTTCTCTTCTATCTTATCTTCTTCTATTTCGACTTTCCCCTGGATAGCATTTTTAATTTTAATCTCCAATTCGTCCATCAATTCTGGGTTGTCTAGTAGTAATGTTCTTACCGCATCCCGTCCTTGTCCTAATCGAGTTTCTCCGTAGCTGTACCAAGATCCTTTTTTGTCTACTATATCAAAGTCCACTCCTAAGTCGATGATTTCTCCTACCTTAGAGATACCTTCTCCGTAGATAATGTCGAATTCGGCCATTTTAAATGGTGGTGCCACTTTGTTTTTCACTACTCTTACGCGTGTTTTGTTACCCATAACGTTATTCTCTGCATCTTTTATCTGCGTAGAACGACGGATATCTATACGTACCGAAGAATAGAACTTCAGTGCATTTCCGCCAGTAGTTGTTTCTGGGTTACCGAACATCACGCCAATCTTATCACGCAATTGGTTAATGAAAACCACCGTACAATTGGTTTTGCTTATGGAAGAGGTTAGTTTACGCAGTGCTTGCGACATAAGTCGTGCATGCAATCCCATTTGCGAATCTCCCATTTCTCCTTCTATCTCGCTCTTTGGAGTTAACGCTGCTACCGAGTCTATAATAATGATGTCTATGGCACCACTTCGAATCAGGTTGTCGGTAATCTCTAGTGCTTGCTCTCCGTTATCGGGTTGCGAGATGATAAGGTTCTCTACATCTATTCCTAAGTTTTGTGCATAGGTTCTGTCAAACGCGTGCTCTGCATCTATAAAAGCGGCTATGCCGCCTTGTTTTTGTGCTTCTGCAATGGCGTGTAGCGTCAAAGTTGTTTTACCGGAAGACTCTGGTCCATATATCTCCACCACTCTTCCTCTAGGATATCCTCCTACTCCCAACGCCACATCCAATCCTAAGGATCCACTTGGAATAACTTCTACTTCTTGTATAGCCGCATCCCCCATACGCATCACTGCACCCTTGCCATAGGTTTTATCCATTTTGGCCATAGTGAGTTGTAAGGCTTTTAGCTTTGCTTCTTTTTCTTTGCTCATGATACCTAATTATTTTAATGTAAAAATATCACTTTTTTCTGTATATGTAAAGTAGGTAGCGCAATACTATTTTAGATAACACTTATACGATCTATAAAATACGTGTACTATATAATGATATAAGAACATCATGCAAAAAGCCGCCTACAGGTTGAGCTGTGAGCGGCTTTCGTATTTTATGTCTTAACTTTCTTATGTTTTTAAACACCTATTCTCTGCAAGTGGGATGTTAAATGCAGCTAAATCAAGTGTTCAACAAAAGAAAACTATCTATTGGTTAAAGCTGTTTATACCCTTGGAGGCTCTATAAGTTTGTCCACATATAGTTGTTCTTGAATGTTTTGATAAGAAACAATTGTTTCTCTATGGTGTTTTGCTATTACTGGTTCCCAAGAGAATTCTTTAGAAACGAAGAGGGAATTAACACTACTGGTACAGCTTATATCTGCGCTGTGAGACGTATTAAAATCTATTTTTGATTTATTCTGAAAATCTTTATTTGTACAGAAACCTATAGCTTCACCAGCTCCATTTTGTATCGTAAACGACCACATGCCATTGCCATGTAACATTTGACCAGCAAATGAAACTAGGATAATAATAGCAAGCGTTAGACGATAATACTTCATAAAGCGGTTCAAACAATTAATTAAGTGGGGTTTCGTTTTCTTTCCTTACACAAATAACAAGGCGTTTACATTTTATAAACCCAATGTGTAGGGTCTAATAAAGTGGTATTCTGGTATACCATAAACTTCAGAATGGTTTTATTGATTAATGGCGAGGTGTATATCGTACCTAAATCCTGCTTAGTTTTTACTTTATCTCCTTTTTTGACTAGCACACTAGCTAGATTAGAATAAATGGTAATATAATTACCATGATTTACATGAATAGCAAGAGCACCGCCTTTGTACTGTTGAATTTGAAGTACCGTACCATCGAATACAGCACGGGCTTTTGCATCTCTCTCTGTGGTGATTTCTACTCCGCTACTGTTTACTGTTACATTTGGAAACTGAGGGTGTTTATGCGTTCCAGGGCGCTTGGTTACAATACCTCGATCTACTGGCCAAGGCAGTTTCCCTTTGTTACTAGCAAAACTAGCAGCCAAAGCTTTTGCTTCGGCAGTAAGTGCAAAACTAGTGCTACTTCCTTTGGTCTCTAATTTCTCTCCTCTTTTCTCGGCCTCTGCTGCTGCACGACGGTTGGCTTCGGCAATGGCCTCACGGATTAACTTCTCTATCTGCCTGTCTACTTCTGCTGCCTCTTGCTCTCTTTTACGAACTTGCGAAATGTATTTACCTTCCTGTTGTTTTAGTGTTGCTACAAGCTTTCTTTGCTCCTCTTGTTCACTTTTCAGCTTCGCTGCAGTAGCTCTATTCTCAATAATTAGCGCATCTTTTTCTTTCTTTTGCTCGGCAAGCTTACCGTTTAACTCCTGTAACTCTTTTGCTTTTTCTTGAATGGTTTCGCCTTGTTTTTTACGATGGTTCGCATATTGTTTCATGTACTGCACCCGCTTGTAGGTTTGCAAAAAGCTTTCCGATGATAAGAGAAACATCACTCTATTCTGTTCTGATTTACTTTTGTAGGAACGTCTTATCAACTCGGCATAATCCTCTTTTAACTCCTCTAGTTCTTGTCGTAAATCACTGATGCGTCGTGTATTGTTGTTTATTTCGCGAGTAAGCAAGTTTGCTTGTTGGTTGGTTACGCGGATAAGGTTTTCTGTAGCTCGAATGCGATAGTCTAGCCCTTCTACCTGTTCTAGCACCGACTTTTCTTCCTTCTTGCTTTTGAACAATAAGCTATTGATCTCGCGGATTTCTTGTTGTATCTGCGCGCGTTTTTCCTCTAGCTGTTTTTGTTCTTTACTTTGAGCCAACATAGTCGCTATCCCACCCAAAAAGCAGACTAACAATAGTATGGTTTGCAAAATTCTGTGCATATATCTAGTCTAATTGCATTTGTTTATAGCCATTTGGTATTTTGAACGGAAAACTCAAATTAGGGTTTAAGTCTATTTTTCGCATATGAAGATGCAAACGCATAATCTTCTCGTCTTCTATGTTTTGTAAATTTATATCCAACGGATAAAAAGAGTCTTCTACTTTCTGATATGCTCCATAATCTAGTGTAAAAATACGTCTTTGTCCAAACTTCTCTATCGTATGATTGGCGATTTTAAAATTATTTGGATAAATAGCCAAACTCTGTTTATAAGACTCGTCATGTGATTTTGGTTCTAACACATATTTATTATCCGAAATACTCTGATGGACTGCATTTGGCTTTAGGTTTACTGTTGCCTGCCCTAACAATAAAGCTTGTGCTTGTTGAAAATTTAAATCTACTCCCAACCAATCGCTTATAAGCCCGTAATCTCCCTCGAAATATCGTTTGGAAATACTTTCATAAACACTTACCGAGTCGGGCGTGAGCAATGCTTTTGCTACAGTAATTCCCAAAACAGATGCGGTAACCCAAATAATCTCATCTTTTTTCATTCGTATATTGGCATTCACTCTTTGCGTGGTCTTGCCATCGTCGTAGTTTACCTGTACACGACTTGCTAAAGTATTGAAATCTGGAGCTGCCTTATGGTGTTGGGTTATAAGCTGTCGAGCACTTAAATTTTTGTCTGCTGTTTCGGTGGCAAACTTCTTTGACTTACAAGAGGATATAGCCAATGCAAAAAAGAATAGCGTAGCAAATCGAAAAATAGTAGTATTAAACCTAAGTTTTTGTTTCATATATATTCCTAAACCTGATTCTAGTTGGGTTTTAGTTTTAATTATTTTTGAATTTTTTGAAGTAAATCCGTAAAGTCCTTTTCTAAATCTGGCTGATCTACTATATAACTTGCTCCCTCTTCCAATACATCTTTTGCTTGCGACCATTGCCCTAATCCTATTAACGCATTTCCTTTATACAAGTAAAGCATCGGTTGCATAGGATAATAATCCATAGCCTTCTCCGCCAATTCTAGTTGTTCCTTATAATCCTTAGTCTCGGATAATAACTCTAAGGTTTCTACTATTAAACTATAATTATCAAAACTTATTGCTAAGCTAGTTAAATACATGTGCTTGGCTTTTTCTTTATCGGCTATCTCTGTAAAGTAATCCCCCAAATATTTTAGCGATTTTGCATCTAAATCCTCATATACTTTATCAATAAAGCTATGTGACGCATCCTTATCCTTTGTTTCTTTCAGTATAACAGAAAGCAAGCTTTGTTTGCTTTTATTTGGGATATTTCCTTTTGTAAAGAGCGTCTCCAAAGTCTGGTATACTTTTTCTAAGTCTTCCTCAACTTCTAGTTCTTGCCAAACAGGAAGTACATTCTTTTCCTCTTGCAAAAGCAATTCTATGTACATCTGTGCTTCCTCCCACTCCTTTTGTTGCAAGAAATCATGTAGCTTTTTCATTTCTATATCAGAAGATTTAGAAACTCGTTCCCTTGTAGCGTCACTACCACCTTCTAATGCCTCGCTGATTAAGCCTTTATAAAAACCTACTTGTTTGGTATTCTTATTCGTTTTAAATACCTGGTTTAAAACCTGCATTGCCTCCTTAGGTTCATTGGTTAATTCCATATAGAGCATATAGAAATTGGGCATATAAACTTCGCTATAATCCAGTAATTGTACAATAGTATTTTTAGCGCTTTTAAAGTCCCTAACTTCCATATAAGACAGGTATAACCAATCCAAAACCTCTCGGCGCTTATTGGTTTTTAGCAACTCTTTCAATGCAAGAATACTTTCCTGGTATTCGTTTTTGTAAAAGTGATTTTGCGCACGCTCAAAGCCTATCACTTCTTTCATTTCCTTATTAGTGCCTGCCTCTCTTTCGGCCTTGTCCAATGCCTGTAGGGCTAAGTTGTAGTTTCCTATTGCTTTGTAGCGTAAAGCTGCAAAGAAAGCCTCTTGAAAAGCATCGTCTTCTGGCTCTAATTCATGAAAAGCCATCCCTTCCTCTTGTGCATAAACCTTGGTTGAAACCGAAGGAAACAAGAGAAAAAGACTAATCGTGAGATATATAAGATGCTTTCTTTGCATAAACACAGCTTATTGTAAGCTGGAGTAATCTCCTATACTTACATTGGTAAATTTAGCATTGAAGGTAGCATGATTTCCTATCATAGCGTTCTCCAAGTTCGCATTTTTTACGGTGGCGTGTTTTTGAATAATAGAGTGCGATACCGTACTGTTTTCTATTACCGTTCCTTCGCCTATAGATGCATAAGGACCAACG
>DATGMW010000048.1:0-3187 GCA_035307105.1 Flavobacteriaceae bacterium | reverse complement strand
TATATATATATATGACTTCCAAAGTATTCCATATAAAAGTTTTTCCAAAAACTATAATATTAAGCAAATTTCCTAAGTATCTTATTATACAAAAACGCTAATTAAGACAAACTCCATATTCCTCATCTCAATTAATATCGTTATTTTTATGAAACGCTAATTCAAAAATCTCTGTAAATGAAAAACCTCTATGCTATTTTATCTTTTGTAGTGATTAGCATGGTCTGCCTTTATAGTTTTTATGGGGTTATGCCACGCTATAAAGAGGACAAACCGGTTTATGCAACTGAGTTTTCGGTAGATAGAGCGGTGGTACCACTTGCTGAAATAGGAGAAAAGCCACATTATTTAGGTTCGGAAGCACATACCGAGGTTAGGAAGTTTCTTATCTCGGAATTACGGAAATTAGGATTAGAACCTCATATTCAAGAAGGATTTAGCTTTAATCCGAATGCAAAAACGCTAAACAAACCCATCAACATCGCAGCCAAAATCCCTGGAAGCGAAGATGGAAAAGCATTGGTCCTACTTTCGCATTACGACAGCGCAGCGATACACTCCCCTGGCGTAAGCGATGATGGTGTTGGGTTGGTAAGTATATTAGAAAGCCTACGTGCTTATCTCGCTTCGGGAGCAAAGCCTAAAAACGATGTTATTATTCTATTTACCGATGCAGAAGAAATTGGATTAGATGGTGCAAAGCTATTTGTGGATGAACATCCGTGGGCAAAAGACGTAGGATTAGTGCTGAATTTTGAAGCACGTGGCACCAAAGGTCCAAGTAATATGATCTTGGAAACCAACCAAGGAAATGCAAGGCTCATAAAAGCATTCAAAGAGGCAAATCCAAAATTTCCTGTAACCTCATCGCTCATGTATAGCGTATATAAGCTCCTTCCAAACGACACGGATTCTACCGTTTTCAGGGAAGATGGCGATATAGATAGTTACTTCTTTGCTTTCATCGACGGCCATTATAATTACCATTCTGCAAATGACAACATGCAAAACTTGGATTGGGACAGCTTGGCACATCAAGGCAGTTATTTACTTCCATTGCTCCATTATTTTGCTGACGCTGATTTGAGTGCGTTAAAGTCAGATAGAGACCATGTGTATTTCAACTTTCCTATGGTAAAAATAATAGACTACCCGTTCAACTGGATTCTTCCTATGCTATTCTTTGCCATCCTAGCTTTCGGGGCAATCCTAATTTATGGTCTTAGAAAAAGAGTTTTACAAGTAAAGTCTATATTTTTAGGCTTTATACCTTTTCTGCTTTCCCTTATAGTTTCAGGCTTAACTGGATTCTTGGGTTGGAAATTGACTTTAAAAATTTACCCGCATTATAGCGAGATTCAACAAGGCTTCACCTATAACGGACATGCTTATATTGCACTGTTTGTAAGTTTGGCCATTGCCATCTGTTTTGGATTTTATCACCGATATAGCAAAATAAAAAATCGCGTTTCCCTAATGGTTGCCCCACTCTTCTTTTGGTTGCTACTAAACGTGGTTGTTATTTTCGCTTTAAAAGGTGCTGCTTACTTTATAATTCCAGTGTTTTTTGCTTTGATCAGTTTTTACCTGATGCTACAGAGCAAACAGCCAAATCCATTCCTATTGAGTATTCTTGCTATCCCTGCACTTTTTATCTTCGCTCCTTTAATTCAATATTTTCCAGTAGGTCTAGGATTAAAAATGTTGGTGTTAAGTAGTGTTTTCACCGTCTTGCTTTTCGGATTATTATTGCCTGTGTTCTCCTACTACAAAAGAAAACAAGTTTTATCTATAGCATTTACTGGACTGACTCTCTTCTTTATTGTACAAACCCATAGCACCAATAAGTTCTCGCCAGAGCGTCAAAAACCAAATAGCTTGTTGTACTATGCGGACGTAGACGAAGGAAAAGCATATTGGTTAACTTATGACAACACCTTAGACGATTGGACAAAATCCATCCTAGGAGAAAATCCAAAACAAGCCTCCGATTTAATCGGCACACAACCTTATAGCAAATACGGAAGAGCGTTCACTTATGCAGCAGATACCGAACACAAAAATATTCCGAGTTTTGAAGTGGCCTTATCGTCCGATACAATAGTCGGAAAAAACCGAGAGGTAGCATTTACTATTATCCCAAATCGTTCAGTAAATAGATTAGAACTACACAGCAATAATAGTCAGGATTTTAAAGCACTTGCTTTCAACGGAAAGGAAGTAGATTTATCTTCTACCACAGACTCCTATCGCGGAACAAAAAACACGGCCTTGGTGAATTATCATATGTCAAAAGGGGATTCGTTGCACGTAGTCTATTCTATCGGCAAGGAGGAAGAAGTCCATTTTCAAGTGATGGAATACTCTTATGATTTAATGGAACATCCAGAATTCCAACTAGAAGAAAGACCAGATTACACCATGCCTAAACCATTTGTTGTGACGGATGCTATTTCGGTAAAGCGTAGTTTTAGTGTAGATAGTTTAATGATACACTCTCCATCAGAATAACATAGGTAAAAACACGAGTGGGTGACTTGGTGATGGGGAGAGCGGGCGAAAAAAATCTGTGTAAATCTGTGAAATCTGTGGTTGGAACTGGTTTTCTGTGTTTTATATTTCTGTGAAACGTTATAGAGTTATGAAGTTATGCCGTTATGATGCAAAGGTTTTTCTCAGCGGTTCTTAGCAATTCTTAGCGTAACTCTGCGTAATAGCTATTTTGATAAATCAACTTAGTGGATAGTTGTACCGCGAAGGTGCGCAAAGAAGCAAAGACTCGCAAAGATTAGTTTTCTCTGTGAAACTTGGTTATAGGCGAAAAAACTGTGTAAATCTGCGCGATATCTCTCCACAAACTAGCTCTGCAAAACAAAATCAATAAAGCAAAAAACCGCCATTCTTGCATTCTCCTCCAAAAAGCGTATTTTTAAACCTTTATTTAGAAACCACACCATATCACTATGAAAAAACCTATTCTAGCTATTTCTTTAGGCGTAGCTCTCTTTGCTTTTGGCTGTCAGTCTAAAGTTGATAAGAAAGAAGATGCGCAAGAAACCCCAAAACAAGAATTCGCCATAGATTGGCACTCCAAATCCAATTCTCTCGAGATCAATCCACAACACGTAAGTTTGGATATCGAAGTGGATTTTGATAACCAACAAATTGTTGGAAGCTCCAAATGGTT
>DATGMW010000047.1:0-15557 GCA_035307105.1 Flavobacteriaceae bacterium | reverse complement strand
CAAGTTCGGAGATGACAAGGATAGTGCGTTTGCCTATGGCAAACAGCAGATGAATGTTCAAAAGCAGGCTTTTGAACGGATGAGTTTAGTTATGTGAAAACTCAACCACTCCTTTTTGCAAGGCAAAAATGGTCTACTCTTCCAAGCCAACATGTTGGCTTTAGGAACCTACCCTCTGAGCGTAGCGATAGACTGAACGGTTACTTGTTAAGGAAGACTATTCTTTTATAATTATTTGCCGATACAAAATTGGGAGAAAATATTTCCAAGTAGCTCATCATTAGTGATTTCGCCAGTAATCTCTCCAAAATGATATAAAGCCTGACGGATATCTATGGCAAGCAAATCGCCGCTTAGACCCATGTCGATGCCTTCTTGTACGCGAATCATTTCCTCTAGTGCGTTTAGTAAGGAATCGTAATGTCTGGAGTTGGTAACGATGGTTTCGTTGTTACGTAGTGCACCAGTGTTTACGTATTCTAAGAGTTTGTTTTTTAGCTCCTCTAAACCGATTTTTTGCTTAGCAGATATTTCCATGATATCGCTTTCTGGAATGCTTGCTAGGCTAGTGCGTAGATAGTCTTTTTGCTCGTCGTTTAGCATGTCCATTTTATTGCATACCACTACAAAAGGCTTTTGTGGGAAGCGGTCTCTAAGTTGAACTAACTCAGAGATAGTCTGTTTTTCTTCGGCAAACTTCAAAGAGTTTAAAAGGTACAAGACCACTTGTGCTTTTTGCATTTTCTCGAAGGTTTTCTGAATGCCCAAACCTTCTATGGTATCGGTAGTTTCGCGAATTCCTGCGGTGTCTATAAATCGGAAACCTATGCCGCCAATACTTAGCTCGTCTTCTATGGAGTCGCGGGTGGTTCCTGCAATATCACTTACAATGGCGCGTTCTTCGTTTAGAAGGGCGTTAAGTAAGGTAGATTTCCCTACGTTTGGCTCGCCTACAATGGCAACTGGAATTCCTTGCTTAAGGACGCTTCCTGTAGCGAAAGAGTCAATGAGTCTTTTTAGAACGGTGGTGATACGGCTTACTAGTTCTTGGAAATCGTCTCGATTAGCGAATTCCACATCCTCTTCGGAAAAGTCTAACTCTAGTTCTATAAGCGAAGCAAAGTTCAATAGTTCCTGACGCAGTACTTGGATTTCGTCGGAGAAACCACCACGCATTTGTTGCATGGCTATTTGGTGGGTAGCGGCATTGTCGCTGGCGATTAAATCGGCTACCGCCTCTGCTTGGCTTAAGTCCATTTTCCCGTTGAGGAACGCACGAAGGGTAAACTCGCCAGCTTCGGCCATTCTACAGCCTTTATTTAAGGCAAATTGAATGATTTGTTGTTGGATGTACGAACTTCCATGACAAGAGAATTCTACCACATCTTCGCCGGTGTAGGAGTAGGGATTCTTAAAAATAGTGGCTAGTACTTGGTCTATGGCTCGGGAACCATCTTGGATGTTTCCTAGGTGTACGGTATGCGTTTTTTGCTGTTTAAGGTCTTTTCCAGAAACAGATTGGAACATCTCTGCTGCTATTTCTATCGCTTTCAATCCCGAAAGGCGAACAATGGCAATGGCACCCGCTCCAGAAGGGGTGGCTAAAGCTACTATGGTTTCTTGCTGTATCATCGGGGCAAAAATACACTATTTATTTGAAAATCGTAACGCGAAATCCGTAATGCGAGATGCGGGGCAATAGACGGATTTTTTATTTCAAAAGAGTCTTAGTTATGGCGTTATGTTCCTTGCGTTGCTCGGGGTTATGCTCTTCGCTTTGCTTGAGGTTAAGTTCTTTGCGAGTAAGGATATGATTGTTAGTTGCTAAAGCTCTTTGTAGTTCTGAATTATGTTATCCCGAGATTTGTGATTCGAAAAGCGTAATGCGCGGAGCTTGGGAATGCGAGGCATGTACGTTCTTAGGCTTCAAGTTAGATGGTTGCGTAGCAACAAATGGGTTTTGCCTTTTTTTTCTCTTCATGTCTCACGCTTTACGAATTTATTTTCACGCACCTAGAATTCCAACGTTGTACGAACATTAAAAATTCTTGGGCTTAAATAGTTTGGAATAGCATATTGGGTTTTTGAGTACACATCGCGTACGTAGGTATTAGTAATCGAGTTGAACGTATCGAAAATGTTGAAGACTTCTACGCCGATACTCCAATCTTTTACCCCCAGGGAGTTATTCTTGTTTTTCGGGTCGTTTCTGTCGATCAACACATACGAGATACCAATATCGGCACGGGTGTAATCACGAAGGCGTGTTTGGTACACATACGGATCGGCATAGGAAGGGGTTCCTCCTGGTAATCCGGTGTTGTAGACTAGGTTGAGATACATTTTAAGATTTGGAATGGCTTTTACATAGTCTTGAAATAGAGCAGCAAACTTTAAACGCTGGTCGGTAGGACGAGCGATATAACCTCTGTTCTCTATGTTCTCTTCCGTTTTTAGATATCCAAAACTGATCCAGCTTTCCGTTCCTGGAATAAATTCTCCTGCTAAGCGCAAGTCTAAGCCATAGGCATAAGCTTCTGCTATATTGTCTGCTGCATATCGAATTCGCACGTTTTCTAGTGTGTATGGATTTACGTCTTTTAATTTTTTGTAGTACATCTCGCTATGGAGAGTAAATGGGCGCTCCCACAAATCAAAACTATATTCGTTCCCCAAAACTAGATGTATGGATTGCTGTGCTTTTACGTCGGGGATTACTTGTCCTTTTATATCTCGCAATTCTCTGTAGAATGGGGGTTGGTAATATAAACCTCCAGAAAGTCGGAAGAGCATGTCTTTTTCCCAATCTGGTTTTATAGCTATTTGCCCTCGTGGGCTGATTACGGTTTGCGTGTGTGATTCTTGTCCTTCTGGATTTACTGTCCAATTATGGGCACGAACTCCGGCATTCAGCCATAATTCATTGGTTCCGAGATAGCTTTTTTGACTCCATTGTAAATAGCCAGAAATGCGGTCTATCTCCACATTATTCCTAGCTCGTACACTTTGGTAGGGAACCAACTCTTCGTCGTAAGGATTGTATGGCTGATCGTTTCCTGGTAGGATAGGAGGGCGGATAGAGAATCCAGCGGAGTCTATCACCTCAAATTCATTCATTCGGTCGCGAATATCTTCGTGGGTGTATTTTATTCCATATTCCCATTTGCTATCCTTCACAGAGAAATTTCCTTTGTGTTCTATGTTTACAATCAACGCATCCAAATCATTTCGTGCGTGGGTAAGTTGTGAGCCAATACCTTCACTGAACTCTACTTCCCCCATATCATCGCCACCTATGCTGGAGTTTACTGTTCCCATTCGGTATTGCGCTAGAATATCAAAATGTTCTTGTTCTTGCGTATGGTACACCGAAGTGATAAGTTTAGCAGTATAGTTATCGTTAGGTACATAGGTTGCTTTAAACGCACCAAAATAGGTGGCGTATTTATCTAACTCATTTCCGTCGTAATAAATCAGCAATGCTTTCGGATCGGAAAGCGTACCAAAGTTTGTTTGTCTTGTTTTTGGTTCGTAGTGGTAACGGTTGGTAGATATATTTCCTAAAAAAGCAAGTTCTAGATTGCTAGAAGCTTTATAGGTGGTGTAAGCCTGTATATCGGCAAATCTAGGGCTGTAGTTGGTTTCGGTTTGTTTGGCATTTACAAACATGCTGTTGTCGCGATAACGCACACCAAGAATTCCTGTCCACCGTCCAGATTTATCTATCCCTTCTGCGGTGATTTGTCCGCCTAGCAGACTAGCGTCTACTTTCGCAGCAAATTGTACTGGTTTTCTGTAGGTAATATCCAATACGGACGAGAGTTTATCTCCATATTTTGCTTGAAATCCTCCTGCAGAGAAGTCTACTTGCGAGGTCATAGCGGCATTTACGAAGCTCAAGCCTTCTTGTTGGCCACTTCGAATTAAGAACGGACGGTAGACTTCAATTTCATTAACATATACCAAGTTCTCATCATAATTTCCACCACGTACGCTATATTGGGTGCTCAGTTCGTCGTTTCCACTTACTCCTGGCAGGGATTTAAGCAGGTTTTCTACTCCAGCATTGGCACCTGGAATACGTCGCACAGTTTCGGGAGTAAGACTGGTTATGCCTTCTGCAGATTGCCTTTGGCCTCCACGAATTACCACGGTACTTATTTGTTCTGTGTCGGTTTTTAATACGGGGTGAAACTCATATTCTGCATTTGGCTCCAAATATAGCGTTACTTGAAAGTCCTTCATGCCGATATAGCTGAATTGAATGGCTACCTCTTTGCGAGCAGGAATCTCCAATAAATACGCACCGTTTTTATCGGTAGCCACACCTTGGTTTGTGCCAACTATCTGTACGGAAACACTTGGTAAAACATTCTGATTAGTATCGAATACAATTCCACGAACCGTTGCCGTTTGTGCTAGGACAAAACCAGGAATCAGACATAGGATAAAGAGCCAACTAGCAGTACTGTTCAGTTTCAACATAAGGGTATTAAAGTTCTTTTCTATAAAAAGTAGTCTCAAAAGTAGTACTATTTCCTACATTATCTATAACAATCAGTTTTAAATTGTTCTCTGTATCTTTTATGATATCATCTGAGAAGTAGTAGGTTAGACTGTCGTCTTTGTATTCGTATTCCATCAAAATGAACTTTCCGTTTATCGTAGCACGGTAGGAGGCAATACCACTTAAGTCGTCCTCTATTTTTATGCGTAGCGTTTCGTTGTTGCTTATCCACTTCTTATCGGAGAAGTTTATAGGCCTTACCGTTGGTGGGGTAGTGTCTTTGAATAACGTATAGTCTCCAAAATCTCTTGTTTTAATAGTTAGCTTATTATTGCTAAGCTCTGTTTTATAATGTTTTGGTTTTCCCCAGTCTGGAATTCGTCCAATGAAATATTTATCTGGATTGTCTAATCCCGATTCGTTTAAATCGTAGGATACACTTATGTTTTTATGCAAAGGCACGTGGTCTTTGTGAAGATAGAGGGTATCGTTGCTTGCGCGGAAATCCAGATAGGTGTTTTCATATAAGGCATCTGCTGGCATGTAGATATGGAATTTCCCTTTGGTTACTGCATTTACTTTAGAGGCGATATATTTCTCTCCTGTTAGCTTTATAGTTTCGGGCTTTACGCTGATTCGTTGTTTTCCTGTAACAGGAATTTTAATATGGGTAGTATTTCCTACAAAATCCTCCACAAAAATATCTACCAGATAGTTCTGATTTTCCATCACCTCCAGAAATCCATCGTTTGCAGAAGCGCTAATAACGCTAAGTGGATTGCTGGATTCTCTAAATAACTTTTGCACTTTATGCTTGCTTTCCTTCCAATGTGCGTAGTCTATGTAACGATTGATATAACGGGTTTCGGCAAAACTAAATTTATCGAATCGCACTTCATGATGTGGTTCTCCATTTACTTTGGTTTCTATGCGATACACCCCGTTTTTATTCTCCACAGAGTTTAGCCTGTCAAAAGCAGCGATGCCAAAGCCTATTTTGCCTAAAGCTTCTACCCTTTCTGCCAAATAACCACCGTCGTTTGTTGGCGTTAATCGCAAATCCTTATTGAAGTCTTGGTGGTCTATGTGTGTATCTTCTGCCATAGCATAGATACGAAGCTTGTCGATAGTAGGTTTTCTAGTGTCGGCTACTTTATAACCAAAAAGCAATGGGTTCATGGGTCTTTGGCTGCCATCTCTTATTTCGTAGTGTAGGTGTGGGCCGCCGCTGCCTCCAGTATTTCCGCTATAGCCGATAAGGTCTCCTTTTTTTACTGGCAAGACATCTGCTTCTGGATACACTTGTATTTCGTAGGATTCTCTTCTGTATTGTTGTTTTTTGGTGTATTCCTGTATGTCGCCAACAAAGCGTTGTAAATGTCCGTATACGGTGGTGTACCCATTTGGATGTAGGATGTACAAAGCTTTACCATATCCGTAATGACCGATGCCTATTCTGCTGACATAACCGTCTGCGGTTGCATATACAGGGTGTCCTTGGGTGTAATTGGTGCGAATATCCAGACCACTATGGAAGTGATTTCCTCGTAATTCGCCAAAATTTCCCGATAAACTGATTTCTAAATCTACTGGAGAACGAAAGTAATCTGTAGGTACTTTTGGTTGTGCCCAAGTGGTAAATGGAATTAAAACCCACAAAAAACGTAAAATTTGCATAAAAGAAATTTTAAATCAAATAAATAAATCCAATTTTCTTTTCAAAAAAGGATATTTCAGATTCCAATGTTACAAAAAATTCGGTAAATTAATTGCTGTATAGCCTAACAAGTAGTAAGTTTGTCTCAGAGTATTGAGAAAAGCTACTTAAATCATTTCAATGAGCAAATTATCGGACATTGTGGAAACATTGGAAGGAAAGTTAGAGCAACTCTTAACACAACACTATCGGCTTAAACAGGAATTGAGACGTATGGAGGAGGAGAAAGAGACGTGGTTGGTGAAGGAAAAGGAATATGAGGAGGAAATCATACAACTACAAAACAAAAGTGAAACATTAAAGCATGCTAACTCAATACTAGGCAGCAACGAGTACAATAGGGAAACAAAACGTAAGGTAAACGCTTTGATTCGTGAGATAGATAGTTGCATTACGCAATTATCGGAATAAGATTAGAGGAGGATGGCAGATCAGTTTAAAATTAAGTTAAGTATTGCTGATAGAGTTTATCCGCTTACCATAAATAGCGATCAAGAAGAAGGGTTGCGAATTGCAGCTAAGCGAATAAATGACATGATTAAACAGTTTGAAGAAAACTACGCTGTTCGCGATAAGCAAGATGTTCTAGCCATGTGTGCTTTGCAGTTTGCTTCGCAATACGAACAATCTATCTTAGAAGAAGATTACGATAAAGAGGAAACCTACAAGCGATTAAATACTTGTATAGAAGCATTGAATAAAGAATTGCTTCCCTAACGACGTTCTTTAAATAATATTGAGGTTACTGCCTATATCAGTGTATTAATTTGGAAACTTAACATTAATTCTTTTGAGAAGGATGAGTCTTAGTGGTAAAAGTGAACCGTCTTTGAACGGATACTTGAACTACTAGTTAGTCCTAAACTTTTATTTTATGGAGTTTTTCTCAAATTTTCCCACTGGTATAGGCTTTTTTTATATATAAACATAATGGAATTATGATAGAGACAATAATAGGTATTGCTGCATTAGTAGTAGGTTACCTGATAGCAAAAGCTCTGGAAAAGAGCAATGCATCTAAAATTACAAGCAACGCAAGGCAAGAAGCAGCTTCTATAATAAAAGAAGCATCGGCCAAAGTAAAAGAAGCAGAGGTTACTGGAGAGGCTATTAAGAAAGAAAAAATGCTTCAAGCAAAAGAGCGTTTTATAGAGCTTAAGTCAGAGCATGAAAAAGTGATTTTACAACGAGATAGAAAAATCTCGGATGCAGAGAAACGAATTAAAGATAAAGAGGCTTCCTTATCTAAAGAGATCAGTAAAAACAAACAACTTAACGATAGATTAGAAAAAACACTCGAAGAGCATACCGAACGCATGGCGGTTTTAGAAATAAAAGAAAATGAAGTAAAGAACATGCATAGCAGACAGGTGAAAGAACTAGAGCTTATTTCTGGTTTATCTGCAGAGGTGGCAAAAGAACAGCTTGTAGACAGCTTAAAAGAAATTGCCAAAGCAGATGCTATGATGTTTATACAGAATGAGATAGAAGAGGCAAAACTTACCGCACAAAAAGAAGCACGAAAAGTTATAATAAATACCATACAAAGAGTTGGAACCGAAGAAGCAGTAGAAAACTGTGTGTCGGTTTTCAACTTGGAAAGCGACGATATAAAAGGTCGTATAATAGGTCGTGAAGGACGAAACATTCGCGCATTGGAAGCAGCAACTGGCGTTGAGATAATAGTAGACGATACTCCAGAAGCGATAATCCTATCGTGTTTTGATTCGGTTCGTAGAGAAATAGCAAGGTTGTCTTTGCATAAATTAGTAACCGATGGACGTATTCACCCTGCTAGAATTGAGGAGGTGGTGAAGAAAACTACCCAGCAGATCGATGAAGAGATAATTGAAATCGGGAAGCGAACAGTTATTGAGTTAGGAATTCACGGATTGCATCCAGAGCTTATAAAAATGGTAGGACGAATGAAATATCGTTCTTCCTATGGACAAAACCTATTACATCACTCACGTGAAGTAGCTAGACTCTGTGGTATTATGGCAGCAGAACTTGGTTTGAATGCGAAGATGGCAAAACGTGCAGGTCTTCTCCACGATATGGGTAAAGTACCAGAGATGGAAACAGAATTACCTCACGCTATTCTAGGAATGCAATTGGCAGAGAAGTATGGAGAGAAACCAGAGGTGTGTAACGCCATTGGTGCCCACCACGACGAAATAGAGATGACTAGCTTGCTCTCGCCAATAGTTCAGGTTTGCGACGCTATAAGCGGTGCAAGACCAGGAGCAAGACGTCAGGTGTTGGATTCCTACATACAACGACTTAAGGATTTAGAGAACGTGGCATTAGGTTTCCAAGGAGTAAATAAAGCCTATGCAATTCAGGCAGGAAGAGAACTAAGAGTAATAGTAGAAAGTGAAAGAATAACCGACGAGATGGCAGCGCAAATGTCGTTCGATATCTCACAGAAAATCCAAACGGATATGACCTATCCAGGACAAGTGAAAATTACGGTTATTAGAGAAACTCGTGCGATTAACGTAGCGCGATAAAAATATTTAAAGAGTAAATAACAAAAAAGCCGAGCGATTCCCGCTCGGCTTTTTTGTTATAATGTTAGTGGTTAGCATTAAGTAGTTATAGAGAACTACTTCTTTTTTTACTTTCTAGGATGGTATTTTATTAAAGCTTCTTCTAAATGGCTTGTATCTAAATGGGTGTAAATCTCGGTAGTGGTAATGCTTTCGTGGCCCATCATTTGTTGAATAGCACTCAGGTCGGCACCGTTTTCTAAAAGATGGGTGGCGAAAGAGTGACGAAAGGTATGGGGACTTATATTCTTTTTTATTCCAGCTTTTTCGGCCAACTCCTTTACAATAATAAACACCATGGTTCTTGTGAGCCTCTTACCACGTCTATTTAAAAAAACGATGTCTGTGGCTTCAGGATGTATGTCTTGATGCGTTCGCACCTCGTTGAGGTAGATACGTATGTATTTTTGTGTAACCGCAGCGATTGGCACTAAACGCTGTTTGCTCCCTTTTCCTTCTATGCGAATAAAACCTTCCTCGAAAAACAAATCGGAGACTCGTAGATTGATCAATTCCGATACACGTAAGCCACAGCCATAAAGCAACTCAATCATGCTTCTATTTCGTTCTCCTTGTGGTTCGCTCAAGTCTATTTGTGCTACCAATGCATCTATCTCCTCTAAACTTAAAACCTCAGGTAGGCTTCGTGTGGTTTTCGGGCTATCTATCAAATCCATTGGATTTGTAGTGCGCAGTTCGGAAAAATGCAAATAAGCGAAAAACCCTCGCAAACTAGCCAAGGTTCTATTTAAGGTACTCGTTTTTACCGACTTGCTGCGTTGGTATAAATAATCTTGAATCGTATGAGTTTGAATACTTGTTGGGCTTTCTGCTGGTATATTGCTTTCTATCCATTTGGAAAACAACCCCAAGTCTTTCTTATATCCCACAATAGTGTTCATGGCTAACCCACGTTCTATTCGAAGATAATCTAAGTATTCTTTAATATATCTTGACCAAATCATAGTAACAAAGATACAGACAATTTTACCAAAAATACTGCGTTTAATACCTGGCTTTTCAAGTATAGCTTCTAGTGCATTAGCTTAAGTTTATAGGGTGTTTTTATTTTTGTTAACTTAGCTAGGTGTATGTTTGTATAACTTTAAAAATTTACTAATTATGAGAAAGTTGTTTTTTATTGTATTAATCGGAATTTTAGGAGTAGAGGTATCTTCTGCTCAAGAATTGGACTTGGGATTGAAGGCAGGTGCCAACTTCTCTAACTTTTCCGACACAAAGGGCCTAGACATGTCTAGTAAGACTGGATTTCAAGTGGGTGCATTTGCTGCTATCCGAATGGGCAACATCGCTATTCAACCAGAGTTGCTTTACTCCCAACAAGGAGCTAAGTTCGACCATAATAAAATAAATATGGACTATGTGAATGTTCCAGTTATGTTTAAGTATTACTTATTCCAAGGGTTGAACATACAGGCAGGACCACAGTTCGGATTTATAGTAGACGATAATGTGAAGAACTCTATTAGCAGTGGTGCAGAGGCAAGAGAATTTGATGTTTCTGGTTTAGTCGGAATTGGATTGGATCTTCCATTTGGGTTTCGCTTGGACGGACGCTATAATTTTGGTTTGAGTGATTCCATTAAATCCACTTCAGAGGGGGTAAATCTTATTAATCCTGGAAAAAACAGTGTGTTTACTGTATCGGTAGGATATTCGTTCCTTTAGAAAACCCACCTACTTTATAGAAACATAAAAAAACCATTCTATGATTTACAGAGTGGTTTTTTTATGCTTTAGATTTTACTACTTACTTTGGATTCAATACCGCAAAAGGAATAATCAGTTCTTCTAGCGAAATCCCTCCATGCTGATAGGTGTTTCTATAGTAGTTTACATAATAGTTGTAATTGTTTGGATATCCAAAGAAGTAATCGTTCTTAGCAAAGATAAAAGAACTGCTTAAGTTGATATTTGGTAGGTGTATAGACTTAGGATTTTTAATAGCCAATACATCTTTCTCGTTATAGGTTAGGCTTCTTCCTGTTTTGTAGCGTAGGTTGGAGCTTGTATTTCTATCGCCTATTACTTTAGAAGGGTTCTTTACGTTAATCGTTCCATGATCGGTGGTGATAATCAATTTAAAGTTAAGTCCCGCTGCAAGCTGGATTATCTCCAATAATGGCGAGTTGGCGAACCAGCTTTTGGTTATGGATCGATAGGATTTGTCAGTAGAAGCCAGTTCTTTAATCACTTCCATTTCTGTTTTGGAGTGCGAAAGAATATCTACAAAGTTGTATACCACCGCCAATAAATCGTCGTCTTTATAAGATCTGATAGAATCTACCAACTTCTTCCCTTGTCCAAGGTTGGAGATTTTATGAAAGCTCCACTTGAGGTCTAGCCCAAGTCTTTTTATTTGAGATTCTAAAAACTCCTTTTCGAATAAGTTTTTTCCACCCTCATCCACATCATTCTTCCAGTAATTCGGATATAGAGTTTCCATTTCACTCGGCATTAACCCAGAGAATATGGCATTTCTGGCATATTGCGTAGCACTAGGTAAGATGCTGTAGTAGGTAGATTCTTTTTCGAGTTTATAATTGGCGATAAGCGGTTCTATTATTTTCCACTGATCGTAACGTAAATTGTCTATCACAACGAACAATGTAGGTTGCTCTTTTTTTAGTTCGGGAACCACCCATTGTCTGAATAAAGTGTGCGACATAATAGGTGCTTGCTCTCCGTCTTTAAACCATTCTGGGTATCGTCTCTCTATAAACTTTCCAAACTCCTGATTGGCTTCGGATTTCTGAGATTCCAAAATATGCATCATGCCAGTATCCTCTATGGTGTCTAACTCCAATTCCCAATAAACCAATTTTTTATATAGCTGTTCCCATTCTTCAAAAGTATTGGTATAGCTTAGCTCCATGGCTATTTTACGAAACTCTTGTTGGTAATTGGAAGTGGTTTTTGCCGATATTAATCTAGAGTGGTCTAAGTTTTTCTTAAGCGAGAGTAAAATCTGATTAGGATTCACTGGTTTTATCAAGTAATCTGCAATTTTTGAGCCTATCGCTTCCTCCATAATGTATTCCTCTTCACTCTTGGTAATCATAACCACAGGGATATTAGGATGCATGCTTTTTAATTCCGACAGGGTTTCAATACCGGTCATTCCAGGCATGTTTTCATCTAAAAAAACAATGTCAAAACTGCCTAGATTATCTATTTCCAGAGCTTCGGTACCACTTTGTGCGGTGGTGATTTTATAATTTCGTTGTTCTAAGAAAAGTATATGGGGTTTTAGAAATTCTATTTCATCGTCCACCCAAAGTATATTTATATGCCTCATATATGTATATTTGTTATTATAGTAAGTAATTGTGTAATTTGAAGGTTACTCAAAAATAGCCTTAAGAATTAACAATCTCCTATAAAGAAATACTAAAATCGCCTAACTTGAAGTACGCTACAGACACTACCCAATTAAATGATCCTATTTATGGATTTATAAGCATTCCCAATGGTGTTCTATTTAAACTGGTAGAACATCCTTATTTTCAGCGCCTGCGACGTATATCACAGATGGGTATGTCCTACACGGTATTTCCAGGTGCTCATCACACCCGCTTTTTGCATGCTATAGGAGCCATGCATTTGGCACAGGTTACGGTACAAACCTTACGAAAGAAAAAAGTGTTTATTTCCGATGCCGAAGAAGAAGCACTGTGTGTTGCAATCTTGTTACACGATATAGGTCATGGACCGTTTTCGCACGCGATGGAGCATAGTATTGTAGAGAATGTTAATCATGAAAACATCTCTTTGCTTTTTATGGAAGCATTGAATAAGGAGATGGAGGGGGCGTTGGATTTGGCGATTCAGATTTTTAAAAACGAATACTATAGGCCGTTTTTTCATCAGCTTATAGCTAGCCAGTTGGATTTGGATCGTTTGGATTATTTACGGAGAGATAGCTTTTATACTGGAGCATCCGAAGGTGCTATAAACGTACAGCGTCTTATTGCCATGTGGGATGTGAAAGACGATCATTTGGTAGTAGAGTCCAAAGGCATTTACTCGGTAGAAAGTTTTTTGGTTGCTCGTAGATTGATGTATTGGCAAGTATATTTTCATAAAACAGGCGTAGTGGCCGAGCAGCTTTTGGGCAAAATGCTAAAACGTGCAAAGGAGTTGGTGAGTAAAGGCATGGAATTGCCTGCTAGCGATGCGTTGTCATTTTTCTTAAAAGAAAGCGTTAGTCTAGAGAATTTCTCGAAAGACACCCTTGAATCCTTTGCGGCTTTGGACGATAGCGATATTATTACGGCTATGAAAGCCTGGATAGAAGTAGATGATTTTATCCTATCTACCCTATCAAAAAAAATATTAAATCGAGAGTTTTTAAAAATAGTCATAGAAAAGAGCCCTATTGATAAAGAAAGATTTGAAGAGAAGAAATTAAAAATTCAAGAAGAATTTCAACTTACTGCCAAAGAAGTTTCTTATTTTGTGTTCACTGGCCAAATTAGCAACCAAGCCTATAGCATGGATAGAAGCCCAATTCATCTCTTAACTCCCGAAGGAGAAGTAGTGGATGTTGCGCATGCAAGCGATCAGTTAAACTTAAAGATGTTATCGGAGAAAGTGCAAAAGTATTTTCTGTGTTATCCAAAAGTGAAGTAATTGGCAGTTTTTTTTCTATTTTTGCGTAATTAAGATTTATATGCAGTAATGCAATGCAAATGAATAAAAGAATTTTAAAAATACACGTGTGAAATTTACAGCAATTCAGATAGCAGGGATATTAGATGGTGTAGTGGAGGGAGATGAGAACGTAGAAGTAAGCCAGCTTGCCAAGATAGAAGAAGGTTCCTTAGGGAGTCTTACCTTCTTATCTAACCCAAAGTATACGCCCTATTTATATAAAACAGAAGCATCCATTACTATAGTCGATAAAGACTTGGAATTGGAACACCCTATAACTACTACTTTGATACGTGTAGATAATGCATATAAAGCATTTTCTAAACTCTTGGAGTTTTACAACGAGGTGAAAATGGATAAGTCCGGGATAGAACAGCCCGTGTTTATTTCGGATAATGCTACCTATGGAGATAATCTATACTTGGGAGCATTTTCTTATTTAGGTGTAAACGTGAGTATAGGTAAGGATGTGAAGATCTATCCAAACGCGTATATTGGCGATAATGTGCATATAGGAGATAATACCACTATATTTGCAGGAGCAAAAATATATTCCGAAACACAAATCGGAAATAATTGTATGATACATTCTGGAGTAATTATTGGTGCTGATGGTTTTGGGTTTTCGCCAAACGAAGATGGTCACTATACAAAAGTACCGCAGATAGGTAATGTAATTATAGAAGATAACGTAGAGATTGGTGCAGGAACCACTATAGACCGTGCTACTTTAGGCTCTACTATAATCCGAAAAGGAGTGAAGTTGGACAATCAGATTCAGATTGCCCATAATGTGGAGGTCGATGAGAATACAGTGATTGCAGCGCAAACAGGAATAGCAGGTTCGGCAAAAATAGGTAAAAACTGTATGATAGGCGGCCAAGTTGGAGTAGCAGGACATATTCAAGTAGGCGATAATGTTCGTGTGCAAGCGCAAACAGGAATAGGCAGAAATGTAAAGGATAATGAGGTACTACAAGGTAGCCCAGCATTGACTTATGGAGATTATAATAAGAGTTATGTACATTTTAAAAATCTTCCATCCATTGTAAAACGATTAGATAGTATAGAGAAAAATCATGATAATGAGTAATTGTATAGTGAAACAACGTAGCATTGCGAAAGCAGTGTCCCTCACTGGAGTGGGATTACATACGGGTAAGAATGTTACTTTGACTTTTAAACCAGCACCAGAGGATTATGGATATGCTTTTGTGCGTACCGATCTAGAAGGACATCCAGTGGTAGAAGCAGAGGTAAACTATGTGGTAAATACCCAACGTGGAACAAACCTTGAGAAAAATGGGGTGAAAATTCACACCAGCGAGCATGTTCTTGCCGCATTGGTAGGGATGGAAATAGATAACTGTATTATAGAGCTAGATGCACCCGAACCACCAATTATGGATGGGTCTTCTAAGTTTTTCGTAGAAGCTCTAGAAGAAGCAGGAATAGTTACTCAAGAAGCAGAAAGAGAAGAGTATGTGGTGTCGGATATAATCTCTTACCGAGACGAAGAAACCGATAGTGAGATTATTATAATGCCAGCCGAGGAATACCAAGTGGTTACTATGGTAGATTACGGAACAAAGGTATTAGGAACGCAAAATGCTAACCTAGATACTATTACGGACTTTAAATCAGAAATAGCGAACGCGCGTACTTTTAGTTTTTTACATGAGTTAGAAGCTATGTTGGAGCATGGCCTAATAAAAGGTGGCGATCTTAACAATGCTATTGTCTATGTAGACAAAAAGCCTTCGGAAGCTACCATGGAAAAACTCCGTAAAGCCTTTGGAAAAGATGATATATCGGTAAAAACCAATGGTATTCTTGACAACCTTACCCTACACCATCCTAACGAAGCAGCACGTCATAAGCTTCTCGATGTAATAGGCGATTTGGCACTGATAGGAACGCCTATCCGAGGGAGAGTTATTGCAACCAAGCCAGGACACCATGTGAATACAGAATTTGCTAAAAAATTAGCGAGAATAATACGTCAGGAACGGCGCAATAAAATTCCAAGAATCGATGTTTGCAAAAAGCCTGTAAAGGATGTAAATCAGATTATGGAGTTGTTACCACATCGCCCACCTTTCTTATT
>DATGMW010000046.1:0-16221 GCA_035307105.1 Flavobacteriaceae bacterium | reverse complement strand
TGCTCAAAAAATTTATTCTCCATTCTGTAAATACCTTTACGATACCAACTCCTCTATTCTTGTAATTCCTGATGTAAGTAAAGATGCGCGTTTTAATAAGCTAGAAAGCGTAGTGAACAATGCCGTTCATTTTTATGCAGGTGTTCGTCTAGAAGATACTACTGGAAATACTATAGGGACACTATATATTACCGATAAAGAGCCAAAAGAATTAAATGATCGACAACAAGATGGTTTAATACTTTTAGGACAGCAAATAACAAATCGTTTAGAAGAGCATAAGAATACCATAATGCTTAACAAGCTAAAGAATGAATTGCAAAACAAAAATGAACAACTTCGTAATTTTGCCGGTGTAGTATCCCATGATATGAAAATGCCATTGGCAAACATGATTCTTACTTGTGATCTTTTGCGTTCCAAATATAAAAACACCATTGATGAAGAAGGTTCCAAGTATTTATATAAAATGAAGCAGTCTGCTTTGATGTTATCGGAATATATTACCAATATCCTGCAACATTACGAAAGCGACCGGGTAGCCGCACTAGAATCTGAAGAGTTTTATCTGCATGATTTAATTGAAAATACTATAGACCTATTGAATATTCAGGAGGAATGTGATATCAATCTGCCTAACAAAAACTATAAAATCAGTGGAAACGAAACCGCGCTTGGACAAATATTCATGAATTTATTTACCAATAGCTTAAAGTATAATGATAAGGAGAAAATCATTATCGATATTGACTGTAGCAAGGATAACGATTACTATCATTTTAGCTTTCGCGATAATGGCGTTGGAATTCCAAAAGAGGAGTTGCCCAATATTTTCCATCTTTTTAAAACCTTCGGTCAAATCGATCGAAAAGGGAATGTTGGTAGCGGGATAGGTTTATCTACGGTACGCAAACTTATTATGAGTCTGGGCGGCGATATAGAAGTGGAATCCAAACTAGGCGAAAACACTACCTTCTATTTCCGAATCGAACATGCATAACCAATAGCTTATATTATCTAGCTAGTTTTCACGTCCTCTAGAAGCACCCTCCCTCCTCTTTTCTTTTTAACTATCCTATTATCTATGCTTCTTTGGCATAGCAATAATTGTATATTTGCTTTTATTCTTGACAAAGATCAAAAACCTATGCAGTTTGTACATCCTAACCTACTTTATGCATTATTCCTTTTAGGGATTCCTATCCTTATCCATCTTTTTCAATTACGAAAATATACACCGGTAGCTTTTACCAACGTGGCTATGCTTAAACGCATAGAGAAACAAAGCCGGAAAAGCCATAGTCTGTTACAATGGCTCCTGTTACTTACTCGTTTGTTGCTATACACTTGTATTATTTTCGCTTTCGCACAACCATATTTTTCAAATAAAAAAGAAGCTATAGCCGAGAAGGAAATAATTTTATACCTGGATAATTATATGAGTATGGATGCAAAAGCTGGTAATTCCAGCTTGTTGCAACGGATTAAATCGGAATTTCAAACACTAGAGGATCTGCCATCTAAAATAAGTTGGTTTAGCAATACAGAGATTTATTATGATCAAAGTCCAAAACAATTCTTGGAAACGGTGCAGCATTTGTCTTTATCGCCAATAAAGAAATCACCCAATGAAATTCAATTACAAGCACAACAATTAGCCAATCGATATCCAGAGAAAAACCACGAGTTATTATGGATTTCTGACTTTCATCGTTTTGCCGAAGAGGATTTAAAAAACCTCGATAAAATTGCTGTGAAAGCATATCCTTTACAGCCAGACAATCTATACAATACCAGTATAGACACCTTATATATGGATACGGATAATCCTGAAATAGTAGTAGAGATATTCCATAAAGGAGAAAACGCCGAAACCACGGTGTCTCTATACAATGGAAAAAGTGCAATAGGTCGTCAAAAAATACAACTAACAGACTCTATATCCGAGAAAGTTAGGTTTACAATAAATGAAGAGGTTATAGAGAAAGGTAGAGTACAGATAGAAGACGCAACTATAGAGTTTGATAACGAGAAGTACTTTAGCTTAATGCCTCAAGAACCCATAAAAATAAAAGCCCTAGGACAAGGCGAAAACAATTTTTTAAAAGTATTTGAATCCAAAGAATTCCAATTAGAAAAAATAGAGGCAAATGCTAGCGATCTAAGTGGTTTAGAGGAAGCAAATTTGATTGTGCTATATAATTTAGAGCGCATAACTACACAATTGTCAAGTCTTATAGAGAATAGTATAGATAACGGATCTTATATTGTGGTGTTGCCTCCAGAAACTATTCATGTAGAAAGCTACAATACGCTTTTGCAGCGATTGGATGTGCCGCAGTTTACAACAAAGAAAACGCATTCGCGTAGGCTTTCCACCATACATTACGACCATCCAGTGTATAAAGGTGTATTTGAGCGACGAATCGAAAACTTCCAGAACCCCTACGTTAATCAGTATTATGGATTGCAAAACAACGGATTCCCTATTCTATCCTACGATTCAGGCGAAGCTTTTTTAACTCAAGCTAATTCGGTGTTTTTATTTACTGCATCTCTCAACCAAGAGAACACCAACTTCCTAAAATCGCCACTTATTGTACCTACTCTTTACAATATAGCTATGCAGAGCCAACCGCAGAAACAAATATATCAGCTTATAGGAGAAAACACCACGTATGCCATTTCTGGCGAATTTAACTCCCAAGATATCCTACATATTACCGATGAGGAGGATAGTTTTATTCCGATTCAAGAACAAAAGCAAAATGGCATTTGGATCACCACTACCGATCGTCCAATAAAAGCTGGAAATTACCGTATTACAAAAGACGAGAGCACCTTAGATTGGGTAAGTTATAACTATTCTAATCTAACCAAAGACTTACATTACCCAGACCTTTCCAACTGGAAAACAATATCGCTAACCAATAACTTAGAGCTTCCTAATACCGATCAAAGTTTGGCCAAGGATTCCACCACATTGTGGAAATGGTTTATTATTTTTGCCTTACTATTTTTGGGAATTGAAATGTTATTGCTTAAATATTATCGATGAAAATACTTCTAAAATCTGCCACCATAATAGATTCCAAATCGGAACACCATCTTTCCAAAAAAGATATCCTAATAGACAATGGCATTATTGAGTCCATTGGTGATTCTCTAAGTGTAGAGGCACAAGAAACCATATCCTTAGAAAACCTACATGTTTCCTCGGGATGGTTCGACAGCAGTATCTCTTTTGGAGAACCAGGATACGAGGATCGGGAGACCATAGATAATGGATTGGAAGTAGCAGCAAAAAGCGGTTTTACTAATATTGCACTGAATTCAAACGCCAAGCCAGTAGTCCAAAGTCAGGCAAGCATTCGTTATTTGTTAAGCCGTGCACAAGATCATGCAGTAAACATTCACCCTATAGGCGCATTGAGCATAGATTCTGAAGGAAAAAACCTTACGGAATTATACGATATGCATTCTGAAGGTGCTATCGCTTTCTACGATTATCAGAAACCAGTTACAAACGCTAATCTACTGAAGCTAGCCCTGCAGTATACCCAAAGTTTTAACGGCTTGGTGCAATCTTTCCCTATGGACAAGTCTATTGCAGTAAATGCTGTAGTAAACGAAGGAATAACAAGTACTTTATTAGGGTTAAAGGGATTGCCTATTTTTGCCGAAACCTTACAAATTGCAAGAGATATAGCCATTTTGGAATACACAGGTGGCCGTTTACACATCCCTACCATATCTACCGCAAAATCGGTGGAAATGATCAAGAAAGCAAAAGCAGCGGGCTTAAATATCAGTTGTAGTGTAAATATCTCTCATTTAGTTTTAACCGATGCCGTTCTAAACACTTTCGACACACGATACAAAATACTTCCTCCTATTCGATTGGAAGAAGATAGAGTTGCATTATTAGAAGGCTTGGCCAGTGGCATTATCGATGGCGTAACCTGCGATCACAATCCATTGACGATCGAAGAGAAGAAAGTGGAATTTGAACAAGCACTCTATGGAAGTATCGGAATGGAAAGCGCTTTTGCAGCCTTAAATAAGCTAGTAGGTGTAGAAAGAGCTATAGCTTATATGCAAGGACTCAAAGACACCTTCGGAATACCAACCAATACGCTAAAAGAAGGAGCCGTTGCCAATTTAAGTTTATTCCGTCCAGATGGCGAGTGGACTTTTGAAAAAGAGCATGTACTTAGCAGTCAAACCAACAGCTCGTTATTAGGACAATCTATGAAAGGAAGCGTATATGGCATCTTTTCCAATAACCAATTAAGTATATAACAGTCTTGTCGAACAAACCTTTAAAGCCTGAAAGTGTAGCCATTATAGCCTACTTAACTCCTTTTGGCTTAATAGCTGCTTATTTTTTAAACCGAACCGAGAAGCATCCTTTTGCAGCTTTCCATATTAAAAACATGTTCGGAATTATCGTTATTCATTATCTAGGAGTGCTTTTAGGAAACTTCGATGCGAGCCTTGCTTCATGGTCTTTGCATGAAGTTATATTTATTATTGGTATCTTGATGTGGATTTTATCTTTTATACGAATGCTACAAAGAAAAAAAGCTGGCGTTCCTATCTTAGATAAAAAATTCCAGCAGTGGTTTAAATTCCTAGATTAAATGAGCGCAGAAAACCTAAAGCAATCCAGAAATTATGCAATCCTTTCCTATATGACTATATTAGGAATGTTTGTAGCTATTATCCTCAATAAGGATAAAAACGAATATGTAAACTTTCATATTCGCCAAAGTCTAGGTACACATATTATTTTTCTCCTAGCAGTAGTTTGTATCCTCACAAGCTTAATATTAGCATTAATTGTATACTTTCTATTTATAGTTCTTTGGGTATTTGGCGTCATAGCAGCAATGCAAAATAGCACCAAGCCCATACCATTATTAGGAGAAAAATTTCAAAAATTATTTTCTAAAATAGTTTAATATCCATTTCATATTTATGCAAACAAAAAAAACTTTACCCTTAATACATAATTATCGTGCTTCTAGCCTAAACGAAAAAGCACCAGCTATTATTATGCTTCACGGATATGGTAGCAACGAAGACGACTTGTTTTCCTTTGCACCAGAATTGCCTGAAAAATATGCCGTAATTGCCTTAAAAGCTCCCTTATCCTTGCAAGGAATGGGAAATGCATGGTATACAATTCACTTTGATACTACAGACAACACTAAGTTTAATGATATTGAACAAGCGGTAAAGGCTAGAGAATTAGTCGCTGAAACGATAGACGATGCTATAGAAGCATATAATTTAGATCCGGAAAACATCACGCTATTAGGATTTAGTCAAGGAACTATTCTTAGCCTAGCAGTTGGATTGAGTTATCCAGAAAAGATAAAACGAATTGTAGCATTAAGCGGCTACTTAGCAAAGGATATGCTTGTAGACGGCTATAAAAACAAGGATTACGCTCACTTAGACGTATTCCAATCCCATGGAACAGAAGATCCAGTTATTCCTGTTCAATGGGCACGAGACGCAAACGAATCTTTAAAAGAATTACAGATCAAATCTGTGTACAAAGAGTACCCAATCGGTCACGGTGTTTCGCCACAAAACTTCTATGATTTCCGTAAGTGGTTAGGATAAAATCATCTAGAAGTATATAGAAATGAGTTTAACAACTCGACTTCAATGGATTGATCTTCTGGGGTGTAGAAATACTCTAAGACCATCTCACCCCAGTAGGTCCCATCGGTAAAATCCACCAATACCCATTTGTGGTTTAGCAGGCGAACCTTATTTACCTGCATTGTTCCTTCCATTCCAGCAAAGGGAACCAACGGATTGTCTTCCGTGCCGTTTTTAGCATAAAAATGATTCTCCACTATATCCACAAGAGAGTCTGGGCTTATGTGGTACACATCTTCAATATAAGTAAGTGCGCTTTCATTCTTTTCTAAGGAAAAGTACGAAGCCTCTGCAAAATTCGCTTCCAAAGCTTTATTCTCTTCTTTCAACTGCAGTTTTACTCTTTCTAATGCTTGATTGTCTTCATTTTGCCGCTCAAATACAGCCGATTGGTATTTATAAAGGAACACCAAGATAACGGTAACGAACATCAGTAGGTACAAATAAATTTTTTCTCTCATTCTAGTTTTTATATTTCAATTTGTAAGGTATCGTAAGCTAAAAACACATTCTCTGGAAGGTTCTCTTCCACCTCTTCGTGAAAGCCTAGCAAATGGCTAATGTGCGTAAGATAGGCGCGCTCGGGTTTTACTTCGGCAATAAACGCCAAGGCTTCCTCTAAGTTAAAATGGGATATATGTTCCGATATGCGAAGTGCATTGATCACCAAAACCTTGGAGCCTTTTACCTTTTCTTTTTCTTCTTGATCGACATGCTTCACATCGGTCAAATAGGTCAATCCATCGATTCTAAATCCTAACACAGGGATTTTGTAATGCCATGCTTCCACAGGAATTACCTTTTTACCACCAATGCTAAAATTTTGATCTTTCTCGATATAAATCTCTTGAATGGTAGGGGCTCCTGGATATTTTTCTCCTACTTTAAAAATATAAGCAAAACGCTGATATAAGGATTCAAAAACACGTTTGTGTGCATAAAAAGGAACATCTCCTTGATTAAAGTAAAAAGGTCGAATGTCGTCTATTCCAGCTGTATGATCACTATGTTCGTGAGTGAATAACACACCATCTATACGCTGGCAGTTTGCTCGCAACATTTGGTATCTAAAGTCTGGACCGCAATCTATAACATACTTTTTATCCTCCCACTCTATCAATGCAGACACCCGTAGACGCTTGTCTCGAGGGTCGTTACTAAGACATACTGGATGGGTACTACCAATTACTGGTATGCCTTGTGAAGTCCCTGTTCCTAAAAATGTTAGTTTTAAGCCTGTACTCATGGGTACAAAAGTAAAGTATATTTTTTTGTTTACCTATTGTATTTAGTACCTTTGTGGTTGTTTCAAAGTAAACTTAAAACACTATGTCCAATACTCTTTTAGCTGATGGTCCGTATAAGGATATTCCGTCTACTAGCAACAAGGCTCTTCGAATTAATCTTAACAAGAATATCTATGGTTCTTTTGCGGAGATTGGAGCGGGTCAAGAGACCGTAAGGCATTTCTTCCGTGCTGGTGGCGCCTCTGGAACCATTGCTAAAACCATGTCTGCTTATGATAAGAACTTTAGCGATGCGATTTATGGAGAGGAACCATCGGGTAGATATGTAACCGAAGAGCGTTTGCAAAGAATGTTGCGACATGAAATGCAATTGTTGGAAGAACGTATTACCAGAGATATAAACCCCAACAAATTATTTTTTAGCTATGCCAATACGGTAGCTACCATAGATTTCTCTAAGAAATATAAAGGGCACGGTTGGCTTGGTATTCATTTTCAGATACGTCCAGATCAAAAAGTGTATAACGAAATTGTACTCCACGTTCGCTTTCATGAGAACGAAGCAATTCATCAGCAAAACACCTTAGGCGTAGTTGGTGCAAACCTTATTCATGGAGCTTTTTATCATTACGATGATCCAAAACAACTTATCCGTTGCTTGTACGATAATATCGATCAGGATAGTATTGAAATTGATACCATTAATTTCTCTGGACCGGACTTCGCCGAAGTAGACAACCGTCTTATGAGCTTGGTATTGCTCAAGAATGGCATGACCGAGGCAGTAATGTTCGGACCAGATGGCAAGAATATATTACCAGCTTCCATTCTATATAAGAAAAACATCTTGGCTTTTCGCGGAAGTTTTAGACCGATTACCAAAGTAGGAATAGATATCTATAAGAATGCAGAAGCCTTGTTTTTACAAGAAAGACGAGTCGTTAAAAAAAATACGGAAGTTATCTTCGAAATAACTTTATCTAACTTAGGTGCAGATGGCGCTATAGACGAAGCAGACTTCATGGATCGCGCGAAACTATTATCTTCCTTAGGATATACCGTATTACTATCGAATTTCAAAGAATATTATAAACTCGTAGAATACTTCGCTCGTTTCACCAAGATGCGAATTGGACTAGCGATGGGTGTAAGCAACTTAATAGAGGTATTCGATCAGAAGTACTATAAAAACCTGGGAGGAGGGATATTGGAAGCTTCTGGGAAGTTATTCTCGAAAGACATGAAAGTATACCTTTACCCTATGCTTCTAGAAGAAACCAACGAAGTGATTAACAGTGAGAAGCTAGATCGATATTTAGATCCTAATATTTTAAAATTATACCAGTTCTTTAGAGAGGCTGGGCGTATTGTAGATATTGAGAACTACAATGAAGACTACTTGAAAATCTTCTCTAAAAAGGTCTTGAAAATGATCGAAAACGATGAAGAAGGCTGGGAAAAATTACTTCCAGAGGGCGTTCCAGATATTATTAAAGAGCAGTGCTTGTTTAGTTGTGTAGCTATTCCATCTAAAAGAACCACGGTAATAAAATAAAAGTTATTTTCTATATAAAAGCATCTGCGATTGTTCTAGTAAATAATCGCAGATGCTTTTTTTTAATGCGACTCTAATTGAATCTGACACCTTCCTCTGGCAATCTTGCTTTATTCTTGTAGTAGTATTCAATCGGGAAGGTATTGTCGTCTGGCACTGCTTCTAATGGCTGTTTGGACTCCAATTCTATCTTTTTATTAAACAGCTTGTCCACCAGTTCTTTAAATGTGGCAAAATCTACAGAATAAGATATTCCAGCTCCTTGTTCAAAAATCTGATTCTCCCCAAGAAACTGAATATCCGCTTGACGGTTAAAGAAAAGCAAGCGTAGACTTCCGTCCTCGTTCACCAACCACTGCACCTCAATATCTCCTGCAATACTATTTTCATAAACACCACCCACTGGAACCCCTACTTTACCGTTTATTAGAATTCGTTCGTTGATATGTGTAGAGAGTGAAACCCCAAATCTATCGGCTGTTTCTTGATTGGGTAAATTACTGCCTTGCGTATAATCCAATCCTACGGTAAACTTCCCATCTTTATCTGCAAACAACTCATTCAACAATCCAGAAACTTTATCTGCCAACGTCCCAGAGAACGCGTTGCTTCCTTGGAAATTATCATTTACAAATGAGCCCGATGCAATCAGGAATAAAGCTTGTTTATCTCTTTCCTCTCTATTTTGAAGTTTGTACTCCAACTCACTTTTTACCGAAGAGCTTACCCTAGGGAATACAATATCAAATGCCAAATCTGGTTGTATTAACTCTCCGCTTAGATCTATTATCACCTCTACTGGAATCGTTCGGTTTATGGAGGTATTATCTAGTAGTACGGAGGGATTCGCATCGGTTTCATATTTGGTTTGTAAATTTATTACGGCACGTTCTGGATTTCCATCCCAAGAAATAAATCCACCTGGCACTACTTTAATCACTTTATGTATGATGCCACCGTAGCGGAAGTCAAAATCTCCATCTACCACTTGGAAGTCTCCCTCCATATTAAATTTTCCAAGGGTATTTAGCTGTATTAAAAGGGTTCCTACACCACGTGCTCGTAGGGTAGAGTTATTGGTTTTATCTACCACCACATGCACTTCGGCTTTATTATTTATATCTAAATCAAAGTTTACAGATAGGCCTTTAATCTCTTTTCTAACCAAACCTCCAGACAGTCTTTTTTCTTTTTCTTCTGGCGATAGAAACACTATAAAGGAATCGTCTCCTATAGATTCTGCATCGCTAAGCGGAATGGTGAAACTGGTGTTTTTTTCGGTAGTAGCCAACACATCTATGGTCAACTCTTTTGCTGGACCATGAATATGCGCTTGACCGCTTATAAATGCGGTTCCAAAATACAATGCATCTTCTTCCTCGGTGGTATCCAAAACCAACATCTCATTTGCATTGATTCGCATATCAAAGTTGATATCCTTAAAATTATTATGGGTAACCAAGGCTGTTAAACTTCCTTGGCTATTGTATTTTGTATCGGTAATTCTCGTATTATCTATTCTCCAAGAGCCCCTATTGACCACCACCTCTGTATTATCTCCAAGTTTATAATCTACATTTAAGTAAGGAATGTGCATACCACTTTCCTTTAAGTACAACCTGCCCAATGCTTCTGGCGCTCGCGGGTCTCCTGATAGCTGTACGCGACCCGTAGCTAGGCCCCGCAATCTGCTTACCACGTGAGCACCAAAAGGACTAAAGCCACTTATATCAAAAGCATCGAAATCTAAGTTTACATTCATATAAGGGTTCCCTTGGGAAATATCTATATGCCCCAAAGCACTGAAGTGACTTTTACCCTGCTCTATTAACGAACTTTCAATGTCGTATCGCGTAAGGTCTTCGTTTCCAATAATGTCCAACATAAAATCTCCGTAGGCCAAGTCGTTTAGCACCAAGCCATCTACTCGTATAGTTGAGGTAGGGAAATAATTTCCTCTTTCTTGTTTTAGATTAAGGCGTCCATTGATTTGCCCCATGACCTCCAAGCTATCTACATTTCGAATCAAATGGCTTAATCTTACATTTTCAAAATCCAAATGCAAGTCTTTATAAGTAGAATCCCTCACCACCCCTGCCATTCGTATGTATTCTTCGTTGTGATTTAAAACCAAAGAGTCTACATTAATTCGCTTAAAGTCTTTCTCTATAACTACCCTGTTCTTAGCATTATTCTCATGGTTCAGGTACCACAAGTTGTTATCGAATAAAATTCCAGATCTCTTAACTCCAAATACGGATTGCCCCTCTGGATTAATGGTGTGGTAGAAGGATAAATCAAAGAAGTCTTTTTGTCCTTCCCCTCCTCTAAAGTTGGATGTAATGGATAACGTATCGTTTTTAGTGGTGTTTTCAATCTCTAAACCATTTATGGTATAAAGCTTTGTATGTATAGAACCTACTGTTAAGTAAGTGTTATGCATAGGGTTATCGTAATCCACTTGTAGATTAATCTTTTCTATATAATTATTATAGGCCATTATTTCTGGTGAAACAAAGTCCATTTTGAACGTTTTATCGTCGGAAGATACCTCTCCTTTTAGTCTGGTATTATCTCCTATTTCCAATTGTGGAATAAACACATCTACGATTTTATTATGTATCTCAAAATCATAGGATATATACTGATTTCTAGTAACTTCTTTGGGTTTGTAGTTGGTATAGATACTTCCTATTCCGTTCATTATTAATTGCGGCAAGTCCCCCAGTTTAAATCTTCCCGTAAGATGACCGGTTACAATGTCTGGTGAATTAATTGCAATGGTGCGATGTTCTTCTTCAAAACTAGATCGGATGGCGAAATCATCAAAATAGTAATACTTATCGTTGGTTTGATAGAAGGTTTCTTTGAAGTTTATTTCTCCTATTGCATCATCTACACTAGTTCCTTGCATATCCATGATGACTATTCCAGTAAACTCAGCAATACTATCTCGCGTTACTAAGCCAAGCTGGTTTAAATCAGAGAAATTCACTTTCGCCTCAAAATCGTACTCATTAATATCCTCGCTCATATTGATCAAGCCATCGAAATCCAAGTCTAAATTCCGATCTTTTATGGAGGCTACACCGTTGAACAAAGGATATCTAAGACCTCCTTCTAGAAGGATATTGGTGTAGTTATAATTGTTTATTACGAAACTAGAAATGGCACCATCTATTTTGGTGTTTAAGGTTTCTGCTTTAGTTCCTTTTCCATCTACTTTAAGCACGCTGCTTATCTTGCCTATGTTCTTATTATCTAGCAACTCTCCCACTCCAAATTCCTTTAAATCTATCTTACCATAATAAGAAGCATTTTCAAAATCTTTGATGTTTTTTAGGTCCAAATCAATTTTTGCTGTTCCTAATTGGGTACCCCAATTGCCTTTAGTGTAAATGGCGTCTTCACTAATAGTACTCTTTCCATCTATGTATATATTTCCCAACCTCTCTATCTCTTTTGGAATAACGCCTCTTAGTATTTTTGGGAGCAAGTGTTCTAAATCTGAAGTGTTGGTTTTTATTATGTGTGCTTCGGATTGAATCTGGAATTTCCTTTCGGGATGCAATAAGTCTGCAAACTTAAAATCACCTTGAACACTAGTGTTTCGATAGCCAATAGTGTTCTCTGTTAAAGTGAAATCATTCAGTGTGCCCTTCATGTTCGTGTCTATATGAAACTCTATTCCCGCACCAAGATCTGCATAAAAGGCTTTTATATCGTTGGAGCTTAGCTTAGGTGACTGTAAATCCATAGTCCACTCCACCACTTCCTCAAAATCGGATAATCCATCTACTGGGTAATCTAGACGGACATTTCCAGTTATACTGCTACTTTCTGTTTGGAGGGTCATTTTTTTCAGGCTCATTCCTGTAGGTGAATAGTGGTAATTTCCATATAAATCGGTTACTTCTAACGTATCAAAAGCAGTAAATGCCAATTTTTGTATCTCTGCATCGATCACATCTTTTACCAACTTAAAGTTATCGGTTTTAAGATAGATATCGTGCATGGCATACACATCTGGCTCTTCATAGTTCTCATCGGTAACGTATAATACTCCACCATCCAATATCAATCGACTAAAAGTCAAGGTAAACGGATCTTCCGCACTGCTTCCTTCTCCAAACTTATCTGCAAATATTTCTATATTCGATTTTTCCTCTCCCTTATGTGTTTTAATGTGTAGATAGGGATCTGTTAGATAGGTATGTTGAAAAGAGAGGTTTCCATTAAGTAGTGGCCTTATACTTTTTAATCGCGTTCGCAATCTTTTGGTATAAATAAGCGTATCTTGCTGGTGGTCTAGTATGAGCACTTCCCTTAAACTAACGCGTCCGGTCCAGTTCAGTCCTACTTTGGAGACATGAATGGAAGTTCCATATTTTTCGTTTAAAGACTCGGTAACTTTCTCTGCCACCAAGGTTTGAATCGGCGGTATAGACAATAAGAGTACCAGCCATACAAAGAAAGCCAAGCCTATTAAAAGGACACGAAATAATATTTTCCGAAGTTTTTTGATACGCTATATATGTTTTATTTTTGTTGTTTAGTTTTGTCCAATTATTAAATCACCCACTTTGCATAGCAAATCCTATATACTCGGTATTGAATCCTCTTGCGACGACACGGCTGCGGCCGTTATATGCAACGGAAAGATACTCTCAAATATTGTTGCCACACAAGAAATTCACACCGAATTTGGAGGCGTCGTTCCCGAACTTGCCTCCCGCGCACACCAACAAAATATTTTACCAGTAGTACATCAAGCAATTGCCAAGGCAAATATCGATAAAAAGGACCTATCTGCCATAGCATTTACCAAAGGTCCTGGACTTATGGGCGCATTATTAGTGGGAACTTCATTTGCAAAGTCATTTGCCATGGGTTTAAACATCCCACTTGTCAGTGTGAATCACATGCAAGCGCATATTTTGGCACACTTTATTGACGACGAAAACAAAGAAAAACCAAATTTTCCTTTTATAGCTTTAACCATTAGCGGTGGGCATACGCAAATCGTGGTGGTAAAAGATTATTTTGAGATGGAGATCATCGGGCAAACCTTAGATGATGCTATTGGGGAAGCTTTTGATAAAAGTGCAAAAATACTTGGTTTGGACTACCCTGGTGGCCCGATACTCGATGCATATGCGCAAAAAGGAAATCCATTGGCATTTCCATTTACCAAACCTAAAGTTGGCCCGATGGATTTTAGCTTTAGCGGATTAAAAACTGCGGTGCTTTATTTTGTAGAGCGCGAGGTAAAAGCAAATCCAAAATTCATAGAAGAAAACATGGCGGATATCTGCGCAAGCATTCAGTTTACCATTGTAGATTATGTGATGGATAAATTAAAGAACGCAGTAAAAGAAACCGGAATAAAAGAAATTGCAATCGGTGGCGGCGTATCTGCAAATAGTGAGATTCGAAAAGTCTTAACCGAAGCACAACAAAAACACGGATGGAAAGTGCATATTCCTAAATTGGAATACTGTACAGATAACGCTGCTATGGTGGCAATAGTTGGGCAGTTAAAATACGAACGTGAAATATTTGCTGCAAACGATGTGGTGGCCAATTCAAGATTGAAGTTTTAAAAATACGATGCAGTTATTTATACAAAAACAAATAGAAAAAGATAGTACTATGGTGACTTTCGATAAAGTAGAAAGCCGTCATATCGCTAAAGTATTACGTAAGAACGAAGGAGATACTATTCATGTAACCAATGGATTAGGATCTTTATTTACTTGCGAGTTAGAGGTTGTTGGAAATAGTCAATGTATTGCTCGTGTTGTAGAAACCCGACACGATGAACCACGTCCGTATACCCTGCACATGGCCATCGCTCCTACCAAAACAAACGATAGATTTGAATGGTTTTTGGAGAAAGCAACAGAGATTGGGATAGATCAAATCACTCCTATCTTATGCAAGCACTCCGAACGAAAAAACATTCGCTTGGATCGCTATGAGCGGATTATAGAAAGTGCCTTAAAACAATCCTTACAGACCTATTTACCCAAAATAAACCCACTTATTTCTATAGACAGCTTATATGCGATCACATCGGATTATGATGCGGTATTTATTGCACATTGCGAAAAAGATGCACCTAGAGTTAGTTTAAAAGAGAAGTTGTTGCCTAATAAAAACTACTTGATATTAATCGGCCCAGAAGGTGATTTTTCTAGTAAAGAAATAAAAAAAGCAAGAGAGCATAACTGGCAGGAAGTGCATTTAGGCAATACCCGTTTACGCACCGAAACCGCGGCTATAGTTGCTTGCCACTCTGTAGCTTTTATAAATGAATAAAATCATGAGACACCTACTTACTGCATTTTTTCTATTAATTGCTGTACACGCTTGGAGTCAGGAAATCGCCGTGATGCAGTATGATGGCGGAGGTGATTGGTACGTAAACCCTACCTCTCTTCCTAATCTGATCGCTTTCTGTAATGATAACATTCAAACCAAAATAAACCCCGAGCCAGAAGTAGTAAAACCAAGCAGCCCAAACCTTTACCGCTATCCGTTTATTCACTTAACTGGTCATGGGAATGTTGTTTTTAACGATTACGAGCGAAACAATCTTAGAACTTATTTAGAAAGCGGTGGCTTTTTACATATTGACGATAACTACGGGATGGATCCCTACATACGTAGAGAGTTAGCCTTGTTATTTCCAGATATAGCTTTGCAAGAAATCCCTAACCAACATGCCATATTTCACCAAGTATATAAGTTTCCAAACGGTTTGCCTAAGATTCATGAGCACGACGGATTACCGCCGCAGGCATTTGGAATCTTTATAGAAGATAGGCTTGCATTGCTTTACACCTACGAAACAGATTTAGGAAATGGTTGGGAGGACCAAGCGGTGCATAACGATCCGCAAGAAGTAAGATTAAAAGCTTTGCAGATGGGTGCAAACATCCTTCATTACGTTTTCAACAATTAAACCATGGCTGTAAGTAAAGCTATATTAAATCCTGAAGTACAAGCATTTATTAAATCTCATCATGGGGATGTTTCTAAGCTTGCTTTTGCAGGAAGTCCGTTTCCATCGGTTCCTATACAAGCACTATTAGAACAAATAAGCAGTCGGAATCAAATCAAAGACAAACTGCCTAAATGGTATAATACAGAGAATATTTACTTTCCGCCTAAATTAAATTTGGAACAAACCTCGTCGGAGATTACCGCACAACATAAAGCGCGTTATGTAAAAGGCAAGAAGCTGGCTGATTTAACTGGTGGTTTTGGAATTGATTGCTATTATTTTTCAAAAGAGATGGAGTCAGTCACCCACTTTGAAGAAAACGAATTGCTTTCGCAAATTGCCCAACATAATTTTGAACAACTAGGAACAACCAATATTACTTGTAAAACAGGAAATAGTTTGGTTTTACTAGAGGAAAAATACGATACTATATATGTCGATCCTGGAAGGCGGACTGCAAGTCGAAGTAAAGTATTCTTATTAAAAGATTGCTTGCCCAATATTCCAGATAATTTAGAGCAAATACTACAACACACCGACTTACTTCTCCTTAAAACCTCCCCTATTCTAGATATTAGCATGGGTTTAAGCGAGTTAAAGAATGTGAGCGACATCCACATTGTTGCAGTAAATAATGAGGTAAAAGAGTTACTATGGTTTATACAAGCGACTTCTCCAATAGAAGAGCCTAAAATTCATACATTTAACTATACAAAAAGCCAAGTAGAAACTTT
>DATGMW010000045.1:0-2186 GCA_035307105.1 Flavobacteriaceae bacterium | reverse complement strand
TTAAAATCTATTCCCATTGCCAAAATAGACAAAGGAAGAAAGGAGAAGAAAGCTTTAGTCACTGCGAATGGCGCTCCTATAGAGCCGCTAAAAACTACCCATCAGCGTTATGCTGATGTTTTTGCGGAGTTGGGCTATCCTATAGATTTAAAGCAACATCGTTATCCAGCTAAACCTGCAATGCTAAGTGAAGTGCAAGAAATTCTATTGCCTGGTAAAAAATATATAGGCATTGCACCTTTTGCTGCTTTTGAGAGTAAACAATATCCGCTGATTCAATTAAAAGAAGTTTTGCAAACATTAAATGAAACAGAAGGATATCAAATAATTTTATTTGGTGGTGGTAAAGAAGAGGTAATAGCCTTAAAAAGCTTAGAGAATATTTTTAAGAATGCGATTAGTGTCGCAGGGAAATACAATTTCGAAATTGAACTAAATCTATTAGCACAACTAGATGTAATGCTGTCTATGGATAGTGGTAACGGACATTTAGCTGCGTTATTCGATGTTCCAGTAATCACTTTGTGGGGAAACACCCATCCTTATGCTGGTTTTGTGCCATTTGGGCAACCAGAAACCCATCAGTTATTGGCAGATAGAGCACAATACCCTTTGATTCCTACTTCGGTTTACGGAAATAAAATGCCGGAAGCTTATGAAAAAGTAATGGAAAGCATTCCGGCAAATTCAGTGATAGAAAAAATCCTGTCGTTTGTTGAGTAAGCGATCTGTATTTTATACGTCGTCGTAATCTACTTTTAGCGTTGGGGTAATAGGTTGCGATTGGCAAGTTAGAATATATCCTTCTGCAACTTCTTCGTCGGTAAGGATCTGGTTTTTACGCATCTTTGCTTTCCCTTCTGTTACTAGTGCCATACAAGTGCTACATATTCCACCACGACAAGAGTAAGGAGCATCTAGGCCTTCCTCCAATACGGAATCCAAAACTAGATTTTCCTGTTGCATTACAAATTCGGTGTCTTCCCCGTCGAGGGTTACAGTTATTTTAGTTATTCCTTCTGTCATTATAATCTCTGCTTCTTGTGAGGAGGTAAACAATTCAAATCGGATATCTGATTTGGCCACACCGCCTTCTATTAATATATCTTTCGTTTGCTCGATTAAATCTCCCGGACCACATAAGAAGTAAGTGTCTACAGCAAAATCCTTATACTTGTTCTTTAGGAAGAAGTTGATAATCGACCGGTCAATTCGTCCAAATCTTGCATTCTCTACTTTTTGTTGGCTATACACCATCTCTAAGTGGAAGCGATCTGGGTATTTTTCCTGTAGTGCTTTAATTTGTGGAAGAAACATGGTTTGTTCTTCACTTCTATTTCCATAAATCAGAAGGAAACTAGATTTTGTTTCTGTTTCTAATGCATTGGTTAGAATAGATAGCACTGGAGTAATCCCACTTCCAGCAGCAATAGCTACATAATTAGCTTTTCTATCGGCTTGTCCGGTAAAAGTAAACCTCCCTTGTGGTTGCATTACCTCAAGCGTGCTACCTGCTTGGAGTTCGTTGTTGGCAAACGTGGAGAAAATACCGTTTTTCACCTCTTTTACTCCTACATTTATTTTATTGGTATGCTTAGGACTCGAACAAATAGAGTAATCTCTACGTATTTCCTGTCCGTTAAACTGGTGCTTAATGGTTAAGTACTGTCCCGCTTCGAAGTGAAACTCTTTCGCTAACGAATCTGGAACCTGAAATTCAATTTGAACTGCTTCTGGCGTCAATCGTTCGATATGACCAACCTTCAGCGAATGAAATCTAGACATGGTGTATTTTATTTTGGATGCAAAAATACAAAGAATACAGATTTTATACGTAATATTTCGACTTTAAGTCTTAGTTGTTATTACAGTTCTAAAAGAAAATGTATTTTTACAGCTTATTGGATACTAGCTAGGTGGTATATAAACATATATTTTACCTTAGCTCCATAGATATTTTAAACCACTTGTTTTGAAGCGAATACACTTATTTTTAGCGGGATGTACTCTAGCATTGTTTTTGGTTTCTTGTTCTACAAAAAAGGATAAGTTCCTAAATAAAAAGTTTCACGCAATAACAGCAGAATATAATGCCATTTTTAATGGCGAGGAAGCATTAAAAGCAGGAAAAGAAAGCCTGATAGAAGGCTATGTCGATGATTTTTGGGAAATCCTTCCGGTAGAAC
>DATGMW010000044.1:0-2235 GCA_035307105.1 Flavobacteriaceae bacterium | reverse complement strand
TTAGTCCTTTGTCCTTTGCTTTCTCATAGAGTTTACTTACTTCATCGTCTAAAAAGTGCCCTATTTTCTCTAGTACAGTAACCGCGTCTGCATTCTCCTTTGGATGCATGCCTAGTCGCAATAGGTTTTCGAACATCTGGTCTGTATTGGTCATGCTAAAGTTACCGGCGATAAGCAGGTTTCTGTGCATCCAGTTGTTTTGTCGTAAAAAGGGATGCATGTGCTCCAGGCTTTTTGTGTCGGAGGTGCTAGAGCGCACATGTCCTAGGTATAATTCACCAATGGAAGGGATGTGTTTTTTCTGCGCAACAACATCGTCTACAATCTCTGGGTTGTCCCTAAGCGTGTTGTTTATCCTTTGGTTTATTTGCGTAAAAACATCTTGGATGGGTTGCGAAGAGTTGGATCGTACTCTACTTATGTAACGCTGCCCTGGCTGTACATCGAATTTTATATTTGCCAATCCCGCACCGTCTTGCCCTCTGTTGTGTTGCTTTTCGAGCATGAGGTACATTTTGTTCAATCCATAAAATGTGGTCCCGTATTTCTCTTTGTAGTGTTCTAAAGGTTTTAGAAGTCTAATTAAAGCAATGCCACATTCGTGTGTAAGTTTGTCACTCATATTTTTGGTGTTGGGGTGTATAAAAATGCCCTGAGTAAATCAGGGCAAAAGGGATTTAGTTTATTTTAATATCGAACTGCGTTAAGCTTTTAAACTGTAGCAGTCTTTGATGGACTTCTTTTCTAGAAACGTTTAGTAAGCGCTCTGTTCCAAATTTTTCTACGCAGAAAGAGGCGAGTACCGATCCATAAATAACGGCGTTCTTTATATTCTCGTAACTGTAGTCTCTAGTCTTCGCTAGGTAGCCAGTAAAACCGCCTGCAAAAGAGTCACCAGCACCAGTGGGGTCAAAGACTTCTTTTAAAGGAAGAGCAGGAGCGAAGAACACGTCTTCTTTGTGGAAAAGCAAGGCTCCGTTTTCTCCTTTTTTGATTACCACATATTCAGGTCCCATTTCCTTTATTTTCTTAGCGGCTACTACAAGAGAGTACTCTCCTGTAAGTTGTCGAGCTTCTTCGTCGTTTATAGTAATCACGTCTACTTTGGAAATCACTTTTAATAAATCTTCCAAAGCATGGTCCATCCAAAAGTTCATAGTATCTAAAACCACTAGCTTAGGGCGAACAGGTATTTGGTTTATAACCGCTTGTTGTACTAACGGATGTAGGTTTCCTAGCATAAGGACCTCTGTGTTTTTGTAAGCTTCAGGAACTACTGGTTCAAAGTGTTCCAGTACGTTTAGATCGGTAATCAGCGTATCTCTGGTGTTCATGTCGTTGTGGTATTTGCCACTCCAAAAGAAAGTTTTCCCATCTTCTACTACTTGCAATCCTTCCACATCCATTCCTTTGTCTTCTAGCAATTGGATGTATTCTTTGGGGAAATCGCCTCCTACGATAGAAATAATAGCGCCTTCTACATTGAATTGGGATGCAGAAAGGCCGATATAGGTTGCAGCACCTCCTAGAATTTTATCGGTTTTACCAAAAGGGGTTTCTATCGCATCAAAGGCAACCGTACCCACAATAACCAGCTTACTCATAGTATTGTTTGTTTTGTCATTAAAAATCTACGAGACAAATATACAAGTTTGTGGTTTTATATTCTATCTATTTCGAAAACTCTTCCGCATGCATATTTGGAGTCATATTTTTAGTGGGATCAAGACATCTCAAAATTAAAATTCTAATTAAAGCTTAACCTGATTTTATAACCGATTCCAGGTTTGTAAAGTATCTTTGAAAAGATTTAACTAGTTTTAGAATATGACGGATTCAAAGCAAGCGACAAGGACTGTGGTATTCAGTATACTGAGTAACTTACTCCTTGCCATTATTAAATTTTTTGCCGGAGTTTTTGGTAATTCCTATGCGCTGATTGCCGATGGAATAGAGTCTACTGCCGATGTGTTTTCTTCCTTGCTGGTTCTATTCGGGATACGCTATGCAAATCGTCCGCCAGACGAAAATCATCCGTATGGTCATGGAAAAGCCGAGCCGCTGATGACTTTCTTAGTAGTGGGCTTCCTTATTGTTTCGGCTGTAGTAATTGCCTATCAGAGTATTGTAAATATGCAAACCACCCACGAAATGCCAAAAGCGTGGACGCTGTATGTGCTTGGTGCTATTATAATTTGGAAAGAAATATCCTATAGGAAAGTGATGCGAAGTGCA
>DATGMW010000043.1:0-9540 GCA_035307105.1 Flavobacteriaceae bacterium | reverse complement strand
TGAGTACAACAATAGAAAACATCAGGGAATTGGTCGTGTAAAGCCAATAGAACTGTATGTTAAAAGAAAAAACAAACTTAAATCAGCCTAACCCTGGTCTAAAGAATGGGAGTAGTATACAACAAAAGCTTATCAGTTGTATAACTATTTAAATCATAAATATTTTCATCATAGGAGTAATAATACTCCTTAAAAATAGTTCCTCCTATGCTTGTATTAAAATTGAATCTACCCTTCTGATAGAAGCTGTAGGTTATCCCTATATTTGGCATCCATACAGAGCTATAGCTGTGATTAAAAGAACCAGAATCACCTTTTTCATTATATGAAAAGGTTTTCCCTGATATATAAATACCCAAAGGAAATGTAGAGGCAAATAACTCTTCTGCTTCTTTATTTGTATTAGAAGATTCGTTCTGCGCCCACAATCCAAAAGGTAATAGCAGGGCAATTAATAGTAACAATAAGTTTTTTTGTTTCATGTTTAATGCTGTTTTGTGAATGATTTCATCTACGATTCCTAATTAAATTGAAGTCGTATTCTAAATAGTTTTTTAAGATTTTGTTTTTTGTTATTAACGTTAATTTTTGTTAAATATACTCTCAAACTCAATACCCCCCCCTCTATTAACTTAAGATTAACTATTTGGAAAGAGTTAGTAGGTTTAATTAAAGGGAGGATAGAGAAGAGTGTATTCTTGTCACTCCGTTTTAATCCGTTCGTTAAAGCAAATGGTAATAGTTAAGGAGTTAGAAAGTGAAAATACTTATTGCCCACTGCTTTAGCTGTGGGTTTAGAGAGTTGGAGTAGTAAGGGGCTTTAGCCTCATTTATAGAAATAATTATTCTACTGAGTAAGTCTTACAGAAATAATTAAAGGGCGTTACCGAAACTCGGTAACGCCCTTTAAAATTTATAAAATGCAATTAACGCTTATTTAAATGCATTCTCTCCTGTGATATCCAAACCGGTAATCAGCAAGTGAATATCGTGTGTTCCTTCGTAGGTAATAACGCTTTCTAGGTTCATGGAGTGACGCATAATGCTATACTCTCCTGTAATTCCCATACCGCCTAAAACCTGACGTGCTTCTCTAGCGATATTTATAGCCATATCTACGTTGTTACGCTTTGCCATAGAAATCTGTGCACTAGTAGCTTTTCCAGCTTCGCGAAGTACCCCAAGTCTCCAAGCCAATAATTGTGCTTTGGTAATTTCAGTAATCATCTCCGCCAATTTCTTTTGCTGTAATTGGAAAGCTGCTAATGGTTTTCCGAACTGTGTTCTCTCTTTAGAATATCTTAAAGCCGTATCGTAGCAATCCATTGCTGCACCGATAGCACCCCAAGCGATTCCATATCTAGCAGAATCCAAACAACCTAATGGTGCTCCTAATCCTGACTTCTTTGGAAGTAGGTTTTCTTTTGGCACTTTTACGTCGTCAAAGATAAGCTCTCCGGTAGAAGATGCGCGTAAAGACCATTTGTTGAAAGTTTCTGGCGTGGTAAAACCTTCCATGCCACGCTCTACTATCAGTCCGTGAATTCGTCCTTCTTCGTTCTTAGCCCATACCACTGCTACGTCGGCAAATGGTGCGTTGCTTATCCACATTTTAGCACCGTTCAGCAAGTAATGGTCGCCCATATCTTTAAAGTTGGTGGTCATAGACGATGGGTCACTTCCGTGATCTGGCTCGGTAAGTCCGAAACATCCAATCCACTCTCCCGATGCTAGCTTAGGCAAATACTTTTTGCGTTGCTCTTCGGTTCCATACTCGTATATAGGATACATCACCAAAGAAGATTGTACCGATGCAGTGCTTCGTACTCCACTATCGCCACGCTCTATTTCTTGCATGATTAATCCATAAGAAATCTGATCCAGTCCTGCACCACCATACTCTTCTGGAATATAAGGGCCAAATGCACCAATTTCTGCCAATCCGCCTATAATTTGTTTAGGGAATTCTGCTTTTTGTGCGTATTCTTCTATGATGGGTGATACGTCGCGTTTTACCCAAGCACGGGCGGTATCGCGAATTAATTTATGTTCTTCGGTAAGTAGCTCGTCCAGGTTATAATAATCTGGTGCCTCAAATAAATCTGGTTTCATGAATTGAATTTAAATTATAATTAAGCCCAACCTTCTGCATTAGAAACGCTAGGCGTTTTGTTGTAGTTATTAAAAGTAACGTACTTCAGCCAAAAATAACGAAACTTCGTTTACCAATCAATTGAATAGTAGCTTATTTTGAGTGTGAGAGCTTTAGAGGAATAAGAAAAATAAAAGCAACGAGATGGGCACATTGTTTTATGTAGATAAAAGCAATCTTGTATATCTGTTTATTGATACAACTACTGAAAATGTTAAGTCAGCAAGAAATAAAAACATATATATGCGAAAGGGTTCCCGCAGATATCGCAGATCAACGCAGATCAAAATATAGATTCAATTATATTAACTCAAGAATCATATATACTTAAACAGCCATTGTGCAGGAAGTCGAGTGATGACAACGAGGTCTCGCCACACGGCCGGGAGTGCTAGCGTTAAAAAACAAGAACTATTAGCCGAGAATATCTATCGAAGAATAAAAGCAGAGAGACTTGTACATTGCTTTGTGTAGATAAAAAGCAATCTTGTATCTTTGCCGCTATGACTGCAGAAGCATATATACTTGAAAAAACACAGCTACCCGCAAAAGGAATCCAAGCGGTGGTGCAATTATTATCGGATGGAAATACCATTCCATTTATCACTCGTTACCGTAAGGAAGCTACAGGGAGTTTGGATGAGGTAGCTATTCAGGATATTGAAAAACACCTGAAAGATTTTGATGCTTTAGAAAAACGTCGCGAGACGGTTTTGCAAACCATAGAGGAGCAAGGCAAACTAAGCGACGAGCTAAAGGACAAGATCGAAAAAGCTATGGATCTAACCACTTTGGAAGATTTATATCTGCCCTACAGACCAAAGCGCCGTACAAGAGCGGAAATGGCAAGGGAAAAAGGTTTGGAGCCGTTGGCAAAGCAATTGATGACCACTCAGTCTAATCCGTTGCAACTTGCTACTAAGTATATCAATAAAGAAGTGGCCACTGCCGAAGAAGCAATAGCAGGAGCACAAGATATTATTGCAGAATGGGTGTCCGAACGAATGGACTTTCGTAATCATTTACGTCGTGTCTTACAGCGCTCGGCTATGTTAGAGAGCAAAGTAATCGGCACAAAGAAGAACGAAGAGAAAGCACAGGTATATAGAGATTACTTTGAGTGGGAAGAAGCACTTTCGCGTTGTCCGTCCCATAGGTTTTTAGCGATTTATCGTGGCGTAAACGAAGGGTTTTTGAGGTTGAAACTATTGATAGATGATGAGGCTATATGTGAGGAGTTCAGTCGTAGGTTTATAAAAAATCAAAATACTGCAGCCAAAGCTTATATAGAGGAAGCGGTAATAGATTCGTACAAAAGATTGTTGTTTCCTTCTTTAAGCAACGAAGCTATTCAGCAAGCCAAAGAAAAGGCCGATGCCGATGCCATAAAAGTATTTGCAGCGAATCTAAAGCAATTGCTTTTAGGCTCTCCTTTGGGAGAAAAACGAATTTTGGCTATCGATCCAGGATTCCGAAGTGGTTGTAAAATAGTTTGTTTGGATGCCCAAGGGAAGCTCTTGCATAATGAAACAATTTATCCACACCCCCCACAAAGAAAAGATACAGAGGCGATAAAGAAAATAAGCACTTTAACGCAAATGTATAAAACCGAAGCAATCGCTATCGGAAATGGAACGGCGTCTCGGGAAACCGAACAACTTATTCGTCGCATCCGATTTAATCAACCCTTAGAGGTATATGTGGTAAACGAGGCAGGTGCCTCTATATATTCCGCCTCAGCTATTGCTAGAGAGGAGTTTCCACATTACGATGCTACCGTTCGAGGTGCTGTTTCTATAGGAAGACGATTAGCCGATCCACTAGCAGAATTAGTGAAAATAGATCCGAAATCCATTGGTGTAGGACAGTACCAACACGATGTTAACCAAACCCAATTGCAAGAGAGTTTAGATCAAGTGGTGTCCAACTCGGTAAATGCTATCGGTGTAAACTTAAATACATCTAGTCCATGGTTGTTGCAATATGTATCAGGTATTGGAATGGGATTAGCAACAAATATTGTAAAGTACAGAGAGGAAAACGGTCCTTTTGCTAGTCGAAAGGAATTGTTGGACGTACCGCGATTAGGTCAGAAGGCATTTGAACAAAGTGCGGGATTCTTGCGTATTCGTCAAGCAAAAAACCCTTTGGATAATTCAAGTGTACATCCAGAACGCTATAGCTTAGTACAGCGTATGGCAAAAGACATGGGCGTTTCAGTAGCGGACTTGATAGGAAATAGTGGTTTGTTAAAAAAGATTCCTTTGGATAATTATACCGATGAGGAGATAGGGATGCCGACCTTAAAGGATATTCAAAAGGAATTGGAAAAGCCAGGATTGGATATTCGCTCCAAAGCCAAAATGTTTTCGTTCCATCAAGATATTAAAAACATCGAAGATGTAGAGGAAGGACAGTTGTTACCTGGAATAGTGAATAACATAACCAACTTTGGCTGTTTTGTTGATATTGGAATCAAAGAAAGCGGCTTGATACATATCTCTAATATCGCCGATGAATTCGTAAGTGATATTCATGAGCACATTTCCTTAAACCAACAGATTATTGTAGAAGTATTGAGTGTAGATATAGCTAGAAAGCGGATTCAGCTTAAGCTAGATGAAAAATTGTCGTAAGTGGGGTAGGGAATAGCGTTCAGCTATAAATTCAGATAGAAATCTTTTACCAACTCTAAGTATTCCTGTGTGTACTTATGTCGCTCGGTTTCTAAGACAAGATTTTCATTCAGAAGTTCTGTCTCTTGTTGCCCCCATTGTATATACACGCGTTTATAAGGAGTTTCGGCAGTACCGCGAAGATTTAGGATGCGTTTAGGATAGAATCCATGTACGCTTGCTATGTGAAGTGCCTCATCTTTTTGGTCGAATGGCAATACGATTGCTAGTTCACCAGTACCTGGTGTACACAGTTTTTCTGCTGTAGCAAAAATATGTGGTAAGGGCATAAAAGTGGCACTTCTTGCCAATGCTCTTGGAGTGATTTCTTTCCCATCGAAATCTTTATAAAAAGGAGGGTTGCAAACAATCAGGTCATAGTGCTCGTCCATTTCCTGTGCAAACTCCACCAAAGAAGCGTGGTAGCAAAACAGATGGTCGCTCCACGGAGAATTATCGAAGTTTAGGCTACATTCTATATGTGCTTCGTCTTCAATTTCTATCGCTTCTATATCAAAATGCCCAGAAGTTTCGGCCAAACGTTGTGCAAGAATAAGCGATACTACACCTGTTCCAGCACCGATGTCTAAAACACTATTTGTATCCTCTTTTAATTCACACCAAGCGCCAAGCAGCACCGCATCGGTTCCAATTTTCATTGCACTTTGCGATTGCTGTACTTCAAACTGTTTAAAGCGAAAGTTTTCCATTGGAATGGTTATAGGTATAAATCCACTAAACCATCTGGAGTGGTAAGGTGCATGGTTTTATTTTCACGATCTACCTTGTCTATAAAGTCATCGGCGATAGGAACTAATATCTCATGGCCTAGATGTTCTATAATAAATAATGCCTGGGGCGTATTGTCGTTCACGCCAATAATAGAGCCTATAGCACCAAGGTTGCTATCCATTACTTTGAAGCCGATTATCTCGTGGTAGTAAAATTTATTCCCAGAAAGTTTTGGGAGTAGGCTAAGAGGAAGGTATATCGCATTGTCAATGATACTTTCTGCCTCCTCTTCTGTGTCGATATCCTCAAATTTGATTCGTAGTAAATCTGTTTTCTGCAGGTTGCTATCTTCAATAAAAAATGGAATCAGGTTTTTGTCTATTTCGACAAAAACCGATTCCATTTCAATAAAATCATCCGGATTATCGGTATCAAGTTTTACAAGGACTTCTCCTTTAAAGCTATATTTACCAATTATTTTTCCTAAGAAAAAACAATCTTCTTTACGCATGTAGTTGCGATTAAATTTCCGGTTTACTCTTCTTCGTTTTCAGCTTTTTCAGCCGCTTCCTTTGCATCTGCTTCCGCTTTTGCAGCAGCCTCAGCTTCTGCCTTAGCAGCCGCTTCTGCTTCTTCTGCAGCTTTTAGTTCTGCGTCGATTGCAGCTTGCTTCTCGTCCGCTATTCTTTTCTCTTCCGCTGCAGCTTTGGCTTTTGCCTCTGCCTCTGCTTTAGAGATTTCCTGCGTCTTCTCTGCAATACTAGCTTCTTTTTCCTCCAACCAAGCATTGAATTTCTCTTCTGCTTGCTCTTCGGTTAAAGCACCTTTACGAACACCACCAGCAAGGTGATTTTTAAGTAGCGCACCTCTATTGGAAAGGATTCTACGAACCGTATCCGATGGTTGTGCACCATTTTGCAACCATTTTACTGCTTGGTCTACATCTAATTCGATGTAAGCAGGGTTACGAGTTGGACTGTAAACACCGATTTTTTCAAGGTATCTACCATCACGCTTATCACGGCCATCTGCCGCAACAATCCAGTAGAAAGGTTTTCCTTTTCTACCGTGTCTTTGTAATCTTAATCTTACAGACATAAAATAATTAATTTTTGAGGTACTCGACCTCGATTATAATTTAAAACGCAAAGGTAATCCTTATTTTGATATTATTCTCATCTAATATATTATATTTGACTACAATTAATAACAAACACTTACTCATTTTAGATCCTAATACTTATGATACGACGAATTCTCTTATTAGTTTTACTCCCTGTTCTTGCCATCAGCACCATTAGCTGTGAGGATTTGGAGGATAATACACCCGCATTCCAAGTAATGGTTAATGGTGAGCTTTTTAAAGCAAAAGAAATGCAAATCGCTACGGAAGAAGATGGTGGATACATGCTGACTGGTGTAGACGAGACTAGCATGTTGGAAATTTATTTAAGCAATATCACCGAAGGAAGTCATTCGTTTGGAGAAACATCACAAAATATATTGACGTTTTCCAATGCTACTGGCACGTTCACAACTGCTATCGAAAATGGAGGAGGAGAATTGCTGCTTACAGGAAGTAGTGTTTTAGAAGATATTACGGGAACCTTCCATTTTCGAGCAGCCGATACCAGTGGTGCGCGTATGCATGGAACAAACGGACATATTTACCAACTACCATTTGGAGATGCAAACATGGAGCTACCCGATTTTGAAGTAGAAGATGGAGGCGAATTTAGTGTAAATGGAGAGATGGTTCATGTAACTGCTGTGGAAGCAGCAGAAGGTGAAGGAATGATTGCTATAGAAATCCTTGGGGCGGAAGATCGCCGTGTTGCCATTCAAGTTCCAGAAACTATTGAGGCTGGTGTTGTTACCTTGCCAAGCACCGAAGAAAATTTTGTTTATTATGTAGGTGGGGAAACTTTTACGGTTGTAAGTGGAAGCTTAGAGATTGAGATTCATGATAGGGACAGCAGAGTGCTAAAAGCTAGTTTTCAAGTAGAAACCGAAGGAGAACACGAAGTAGTAGGGTCCTTCCGAGTAACCTACTAAAAACAACTCTGAAAAATAATACAAACCTCTCTTTTAAGATTTTAGAAGAGAGGTTTTCTTAGTTCAATTTACCAGTTAAAAAATCTAATTTAAAGTGGTATTCTGTTAAAACACTCCATCAACAAAACCATTTTATCACACATTATAGGCTGTTAAATCAAACAAGTTATTTTCCGATATTTATAATTTCAGGAATAGTACTTGCGAAGTTTTTTATGGCTTAAAATCTTTATATTTTTGTATTTTGCAGAAGAGTTGCGAAGGAGTCTTCCGCTCTACTACACCACCTAAATATTATTCTATGTACTTAATTTTCGATACGGAAACCACCGGACTTCCTAAGCGTTTTAATGCACCACATACCGATACAGATAACTGGCCAAGATGTATTCAAATCGCATGGCAGTTACACGATGCAATGGGGAACCTAATAGAGAGTCAAGACTTTATAGTGAAGCCAGATGGTTTTAATATTCCGTTCGATTCCGAGCAAATCCATGGAATCTCTACCGAATTAGCCATAGAAAAAGGAGTGCCACTGGCAGAAGTACTCGATAAGTTTAACGAAGCTCTAGCTAAAACAAAATTCATTGTCGGACAGAATCTAGGTTTCGACGTGAATATAATGGGAGCAGAGTTTCATAGGTTGCAAGTAGAAAATCCGTTGCAAGAATTACCAGAACTGGATACTTGTACAGAGACTACCGCAAACCTTTGTCAGTTACCAGGAGGAAGAGGAGGACGTTTTAAGTTGCCTACTTTAACCGAGTTACACGAGTTTCTGTTTAATGAGAAATTCGAAGAAGCACATAACGCTACGGCAGATGTAGAAGCAACTACTCGTTGTTTTTTCGAATTGATTCGTCGAAGAATTTATACGCCAGAAGAGTTAGATGTAGATCCATCGTATTTTGAGCAATTTTCCGAAAACAATCCGCAACCTATTGCATTAGTTGGATTAAAACATATAAATCTTGGAGAAGCATCTGCAAAGCTTCGTGCAAAACAGCAACCTGCCGAAGAAGTTATTTCTACCGAGGAGATAGAAGCAAACAGAGCACTTCTAGCCGATGCGCCTTTTGTGCATTTGCATAACCACTCGCAGTACTCCATATTACAAGCAACCTCTTCTATAAAGGACTTAGTAAAAGCTGCAGCAGCTCATAATATGCCTGCAGTAGCACTTACTGATACTGCCAATATGATGGGAGCATTCCACTTTGTAGATGCCATCGATGCACATAATAAAAAAGTGATGCAATCAGGAGAAGGCTTACCAATCAAAGGTATTGTAGGCTGTGAGTTTAATATATGTGAAGATCATACCAACAAAAGCTTTAAAGATAATGGGCATCAAGTCATACTTTTGGCTAAGAATAAACGCGGTTACGAGAACATAGCGAAAATGTCTTCTATCAGTTACACAGAAGGTTTTTACTATGTGCCTAGAATCGATAAGAAGGTTATTTTAGAATATAAAGAAGACATTATTATTCTAAGTGGAGGAATAAATGGAGAGGTTTCTAGTAAAATATTAAACGTAGGAGAGAAGCAAGCAGAGGAAGCAGCTTTGTGGTGGAAAGAACATTTTCAGGACGATTTTTACATCGAATTACTTCGCCACGGACAAGAAGACGAAGACCGAATAAACGAGTTGCTAATTCCAATGGCAGAGCGTTTAGATATAAAAATGGTTGCTTGTAACAATACATTTTACATAAATCAAGAAGATGCCAATGCGCATGATATTCTGTTGTGTGTAAAAGATGGAGAAAAGCAAGCTACTCCTATTGGTCGCGGACGTGGTTATCGTTATGGATTGCCAAATAATGAATACTACTTTAAGTCTGGAGAGCAGATGAAAGAGCTTTTTAAAGACGTGCCAGAAGCGATATTAAATATCGGAGAGGTTGTCGGGAAAATAGA
>DATGMW010000042.1:0-2713 GCA_035307105.1 Flavobacteriaceae bacterium | reverse complement strand
GCTAATCGGACAAAGTCGCCGATTAATTGCCATTTAAATAACGGAGCCATCTCGTAAAAATCTGGGTAGATAATCATAATTACGTAATCCCTAAAAAGATAGACGAATAGCATTCCTACGGCAAATAATGGCAAGAGAGTTTTATAGATAGAAAGCAACTCCTTAAAAAAGTCGGTGCGATTATAAATCGATGCGAATTTTGGAAGGACATATAGCGTTAATATGGAGTTGGAAAACACCATATAATTCTTAGAGATATTGGTCATTCCTGTCCATATTCCAGCATCGTCTAATGTTATTTTATCGGTTATCATAGTTCGAATATCGATCTCGATAAAACTCGATAAAACGGTAGAGAAAAAAGACATGGATGTAAATGCCAATAGCTCTTTGGACATAAACAGCTTAAACTTAAGCTCTTTAAACTGCACATACTCCTTTAGTGTTTTATAGAATATGGAAAGCAATACTCCTAGTTGTATAATAGGTGTAAGTGCTAATGAAATAAGGACGCCATCTAGATGAAACTGAAATAAAAATAAGACCGTTAATGCGGAAGAAAGCAAATAGGCAATCAACTCTATTTTTGCAAACTTCTTGTATTCCGATAGGCCGTTTATCACCCCATTAAAAATCCGCTGCATGCTTATAAACGGTATGACAACTGCCATGATTTTTATGATATAAGCAAGGTCTGCCGTGTCAAATAAATACTCACTTATCTGTGTGGCAAACACCAAGAAGCCTATGCTGCTTAGCACACTAACTATAGAGGTGAAAACAAAAGTAGTGGAAAACAATTTTTGTAGCTGTTCCTTGTCCTCTTTATATTCGGCTACATACTTCACCACGCCATTGAATATACCAAAAGAGGTAACCGATGTCATCAACTGCGTTATACTATGTAATTGCCCAATAATGGCAACGCCCGATGCTCCTAGCATAGATGCAATAAGTCTTTGAATAAACAATGCGATTACCAAACGCACGCCCACTACTCCAGCGTTGAGCGAGGTCATTTTAAGCAATACATTATCTCTTAAAAACTTAGGTAACTTCAAAGTGGTAAGGCTAGTTTATTAATATTCTTGTAAAACGCGTATCACGTAGTCCACTTCTTCTTTACTCATAACTGGACTCATCGGTAAACTTACTACTTGTTCGTGGATGCTTTCTGTAACTGGCAACGAATTCGTATCTAAATGCGGTAAAGCTTTTTGCTTATGTGGCGGAATCGGATAATGAATTAAACATCCCACTTCATTATTTTTAAGATAATTCATGAATGCTTTGCGATTTTCTACCTGCACAACAAACAAATGAAATACATGTTCTTTACTACCAGAGTATGCTGGCATTTTAATTTTTGGATTGTTTACTTCACGAATATATCGAAGGCCAATTTCTTGTCTGCGGTGATTATCAGAGTCTAAATGTGGTAGCTTAATATTTAAAAAAGCTGCTTGAATGGTATCTAGTCTGGAATTGAATCCTATTTTTTCATGCACATATCGCTCGGTGCTTCCATAATTTCGCAAACTTCTAATTTCATTGGCAAGCGCCTTGTCATCGGTAGTTATGGCTCCAGCATCACCGAGTGCTCCAAGATTTTTACTCGGATAAAAACTAAAAGCAGCAGCGTGACCTAAAGCACCAGCGCTATTTCCGTTTTCGTCCATAGCTCCATGTGCTTGTGCTGCATCTTCAATAACCAATAAGTTATTCTCTTCTGCCAACTGCATAATCTCCTTCATTGGAGATAATTGTCCATATAAATGCACTGGCATAATGGCTTTAACTTTCGGATTAAGCACCTTCTTTAAATGAGATAAGGAAAAATTATACATCATCTCTTCCACTTCAACTAACACTGGCTTTAATCCCGATTGCTCGATAGCTAGAATCGTAGCGATAAAGGTATTGGCAGGAACAGCGACGGCATCGCCAATCGATAAACGCCCTAAACTCTTATATCCTTCTAAAATAAGTCGAAGTGCATCCATACCACTTGCTACACCAATGGTATGGGACACTCCGCAGTAAGTTGCAAAAGCATTTTCGAAATCGATCAGAGGCTTTCCCATAATATAATAGCCACTAGCTATAAACTCTGTATAGGCCGTTTGGAACTCCTTTTCAAAACGCTGGTTTACCGCTTTAAGATTTAAAAAATCGACTTTCATAAAATGCTATCTATTAAGTGATGATGCTTGGTAGGCACTTTGTAAAAGCGATGCACTTGTGCTTTTCCACCCAAGCTTTCTTTCCAATACAACAAACCATTATTGAGTTTTCTCCCTTGATTGGTATTTGAGATTCCAAAATCAAAATAACGAGTGTGTTTGAATTCTTCTTGAATTAAATGGAAAAACAAGAAATCTAAAGTTCCAAGCTTTTGTCTTTCATCATTGGCTGCAATATATTGCGTGTGAACCACTTTTGGGGTAATAAACAAAGTAGTTCCACCTACAATTCGATCCTCAAAATATACATCGTATTGTATTATTTTATCTGGAAACTGTTCTTGTAACTTCTGTATTTCTTCTAAGCTATGTGTAGGTGCCACGCCATGTATGGCTTGTAATTGTGGTGTAAGAATTTGATTCCAAAATACAGATAAATCAGTAGCTTTTTCTATCCTTAACCCATGATTATTTCCTTTTCTATACCCATCTTTTCTACCAGAGGAAGTTATTCTTGCGGTTTCTAAATC
>DATGMW010000041.1:0-13573 GCA_035307105.1 Flavobacteriaceae bacterium | reverse complement strand
CATTTTCATTGTAATAAAATGGTTTTTTACCTTCCGCAGTAACATGTTCTACGTTGGCCGATGTCCATGCAAATTGCGATTCGTCTAATCTAGCTAATAGCTCTTCCTCCTTTAAATCGAATTCATGATTACCAAAGGTTACCAAATCAAACTCCATAGCGTTCATTACCTCGATCATCTGTTTTCCTTTTATGGGGTTGCCATTGTGCTTCATAGTGCCAAGCAAGGAAGGGTTAAGAAAATCTCCGGCCATTACCATATAGGTATTCGGTGTTATTTCTTTAATAGAATCACGAATATGAGCTACGCGCGCCATTCCCCCATATAATCCGCCTCCTGTGGGTGCTATTTCGTAAACATCGTTTAGTTGCACCAGTTTAAAGCTTACCGTCTGCTCTGTAGGTAAAGTTGAATCTTTACTAAGAAGTTGCTTAGGCTTACAAGAATATAATGTAGCCAATACAAGTATTAATATCAGTAGATTAAATCGTTTCATAACTAAAAGTAATTTGAAAATATTTTTAACGCCTCGTTGTAGGCACTCTCAAAAGAAATCGCATTTACCTGCGTATCTTGTTTTGTTGTGTTAAAGTAACTCAACAGTTTCTCTGTGGGCATATTACCAGTTAAATCATCCTTTGCCATTGGACAACCACCAAATCCTTGAATAGCGCCGTCGAATCGCACACATCCAGCTTGTGCTGCTGCATGCACTTTATCTCGCCAAGAATCTGGCGTAGTATGCAAATGAGCACCAAACTCAATCTGCGGATAAGCCGGAATTAAATTGGAAAACAAATAAGTGATGGTTTCTGGAGTAGAGCTACCTATAGTATCGCTAAGTGAGATGATTTCAACTCCCATAGTCGCAAGCTTCTCCGTCCACTCTGCTACTATCTCTACATTCCATGGATCGCCATAAGGATTTCCAAAACCCATGGATAAATAAGCCACTACTTTCTTATCGTTTGCATGTGCTAAATCCAATATGTCTTGTAAAAGAGCTACCGACTCGGCAATCGTTTTATGTGTATTTCGCATTTGGAAATTTTCCGAAATCGAAAACGGATAGCCTAAATAGTCAATTTCCGGAAACTTCACCGCATCTTGTGCTCCTCGTAAATTAGCAACAATCGCAAGCAATTTACTCTTTGTCTGAGATAGATCTAGCTGTGCTAATACCTCTGCTGTATCCTTCATCTGTGGAATTGCTTTCGGCGAAACAAAACTTCCAAAATCTATCGTGTCAAATCCACACCGAAGCAAAGCTTGTATATACTGTACTTTTTTCTCTGTAGGTATCCAATCTTTGATTCCCTGCATCGCGTCTCTTGGACACTCTATAATCTTGACTTGTTGCATACTATAAAGATACACTTTTCCTAATTGGTTAATCTTTTCTTCCTAATATTAATTCTACACTGCAGCCTCTAAATGCAATAAACTGGATAAGCATCGTCAAATAACCTAAACATCGCAATAAATAAGCTGCTTATCTGGTGTTTACTCCTTGTTTAAAACAGCTTTGTTTATGTCTGCAATAAGTTTAGGGCCTTTGTATATAAATCCTGTATATAACTGAATTAAACTTGCTCCAGCATCTAGTTTCTCTAGCGCATCCTTTGCCGAATGTATTCCTCCTACTCCAATTATCGGAAAGCTACCGCCACTATTTTCATGCAAAAACCTTATAACCTCAGTAGATCTGGCAGTTAAAGGTTTTCCGCTCAACCCTCCGACTTCATTTTTATTTGCACTTTTTAAGCCCTTGCGTTCAATGGTAGTATTTGTAGCTATTATTCCATCTATAGAAGTCACTTTTACAATATCTATTATATCCAAAAGCTGATTATCACTAAGGTCAGGAGCAATTTTTAATAATATAGGCTTTCTTTTTTCCTTTTTGTTGTTCTCTTGTTGTAACGCGACTAGTAATTTGGTAAGCGGCTCTTTGTCTTGTAAATCTCGAAGGTTCGGTGTGTTTGGAGAACTCACATTCACTACAAAATAATCTACATAAGGAAATAACGCTTCAAAACTGATCAAATAATCGTCTACTGCCTGTTCGTTTGGCGTATCTTTATTCTTTCCGATGTTTCCACCTATTAATACTTTACCGTTATTCTCTTTAAGTCTATTTACTGCGGCCTCTAATCCTAAGTTATTAAATCCCATTCGGTTTATTACCGCCTCATCTTCTACCAATCGGAACAAACGTTTTTTTGGATTTCCAATTTGTGCTTTGGGTGTTACGGTGCCAATTTCAATAAAACCGAAACCTAATTGAGATAATTCTTGATACGCCTCGGCATTCTTATCGAAGCCTGCTGCAAGTCCAACTGGATTTGGAAATCGAAGCCCAAACACCTCACGCTCCAACCTTTTATCCGTGTTGACCTTATTACCTAGAAATGGTTTTAGAAGCCCAAGACTGCGCATGGTTCGCATCATACGGAAAGACTTGTTATGAATTTCCTCTGGATCATAACGAAATAAAAGAGGACGAATAATTTGTTTGTACATATCGTATAAGATTATAACACTAGGAATTTCCCCAAAAATACCATTTATTAAGTAATAATTTGACTCGATAATATGTTACTTTGCATAAGCCAACAGATTGCCACCTGAATTATTGCTGAAACAACTTTAAAAACAAATTTTATTATAATGATAGATAGAGATAAATTAGTAGCGCGTTTTATTAGATATGTAAAGATCGATACAGAAAGCGATCCTAATAGCAACACAACACCTAGCACCAAAAAACAATGGGATTTAGCAAATCTATTAGTAGAAGAGCTTAAAGAAATGGGAATGCAAGAAGTGAATATAGACGAAAATGCCTATGTGATGGCTACACTACCTAGCAACGTTTCTCACGACACGCCCACCATCGGTTTTATTTCACATTTTGATACTTCTCCAGACTTTACTGGGAAAAATGTTAAACCGCAAATAACTGAAAATTACGACGGAAAAGATATTCTGCTTAATAAGGAGCAAAACATTGTGCTCTCACCAAAGGAATTTGAGGATTTACTACTATACAAAGGGCAAACACTTATAACCACCGACGGAACTACCTTGCTTGGCGCAGATGATAAAGCTGGCATTGCAGAGATAATGTCTGCGGTAGAGCACTTGATTAAAAACCCTGATATTCCACATGGAACCATCCGCGTAGGCTTTACTCCGGATGAGGAAATTGGACGAGGCGCACACAAGTTTGATGTAGAAAAGTTTGATGCAGACTGGGCCTATACTATGGATGGCAGTCAAATTGGACAATTGGAATATGAAAGTTTTAATGCCGCTGGAGCGGTGGTAAAAATTCAAGGGAAAATTGTACACCCAGGATATGCAAAAGGTAAAATGGTGAATAGCATTTTTATCGCACAGAAGTATATAGATGCTCTTCCAAAAAATGAACGTCCAGAGCACACAGAGGATAGAGAAGGATTTTTCCATTTGAATCAAGTCCATGGCAATGTAGATTACACCGAGCTACATTACATTATTCGCGACCATGACAAATCGATTTTTGAAGCACGCAAACAACAAATGTTGGATGCCGTGAAAGCGATTAACACAGAGATTGATGGCGATAGAGTGAGCATTGAAATAAATGACCAGTACTATAATATGGGTGAGAAAATAGCGCCAGTAATGCATATCGTGGATCTAGCAAAAGAAGCAATGCAACAATTAGATATAAAGCCTCTTATTCAGCCCATACGCGGAGGCACAGATGGCTCGCAACTGAGCTTTATGGGATTGCCTTGTCCAAATATTTTTGCAGGCGGACATAACTTCCACGGGCGTTATGAATTTGTTCCTGTAGAGAGTATGATAAAAGCAACGGAGGTAATTGTAAACATAGCTAAGCTTCAAGCTGCAATGAAAAAATAATCGATAAACCATCCTTATACGATATAAAACAACAATGCCTCTTTAAATGTATGAAGAGGCATTGTAGTTTATAAACTATTTGCTGCTATTATTTGCTGCTACTATTTTTTAGCAGCTGTATCTTTAGAACTCATCTCCATAGATATAGTAGATCTTTCGAACTTAATACGACCAGATAGAGTTTCTATAATACAAGTGCCATCATCAGAAAGCTCTTTCAGTTTTCCATGCATACCACTTTTGGTTACCACATTATCACCCACCTTTAGGTCTTGGATAAATTGCTTCTCTTTCTTCTGACGCTTCATTTGCGGCCTTATCATAAATAAGTATACCACCAAAAACATCAATATCAGCGGTAAAAAACTGGACATATCTCCCATAATATTCTTTCTTCTTTATCTAAATTAAAATACGTTTCTTTTTTGTAATTCTATTACTGCTTAGGGTTCACAGTTGCCTTTATACGAAGCCTTTCCATTCCTTTTTCTGTATTGGTAGTCAATGTAATATTTTTATTTACAGTTCCTCTTCCGCTTCCATCGAATTTTACTAATAACTCTCCTTTTTCTCCTGGCGCAACTGGTTCTCTTGTATATTCTGGAACAGTACACCCACAGCTACTTCTTGCATTCGTAATTACTAAAGGAGCATCCCCTGAATTAACGAATGTAAACATATGCTCTACACGTGTTCCCTGTTCGATTTCTCCGAAATCGAACTGATCTTCATCAAAATTCATTACTGGAAAAGTCGAGATTTCAATATCTCGCTGTTCTGCTGCAACTACACTTTCTGTTTCTATTTTATTTGATGCATTATCTTTGCAAGAAAATAAACTGAAAGCAACTACAGTGGCTAAAAGTATTAAAGACTTTTTCATTGTTATTTGTGTTTTATAGTTTTTATAAAGTGGTTAAAAATAAATAATATTTCTCGGTTACCTAAGCCCTCTCCCTATTTTATTTAATTCTCCTGCTGCTTCGTACTCTTTAGCCTGCTTATCTAATATTCCGTTGATAAACAAGCTGCTTTTATTTGTGGAGTATTCCTTTGCTACTTCCAAATACTCATTAATCGTTACACGGATTGGAATAGAAGGAAAATATAAAAACTCTGCGATGCCCATTTTTAAAATAATCATATCTATTGCAGCGATTCTATCTTGATCCCAATTGGGAGTTTTTCCTTTTATTGCATCGGATAATACATCGTCGTGTAAAATTACCTTTCGCAAAAGATCAAATGCAAACTCTCTGTCCTCAAAACTTTTATATAAGTCAGGAAGGAGAAGTGCTGTAGAACTGTTTGGCTTAATTCTACTAAACACCTTAACGATTGTAGTATTTACTAGCGGATAGTCATCTACCCATGTTAATCGTTTGTCCTCAAGGTACTGGTATAGCTTCTCGCTTGGCGCAATAATTTCTCTAAACAAACGCACCACTACTTCTTTGTCTTGCTTAAAAGTAGGATTCTCTAGACTTAAATACGCATGATACCAATCCTTGCCTCTCAATTTATTGAAAAAAGAATGCACAAACTCATCATCTAGCTTCCAATAATTAAGCTTCTTCTTCTTTATAGTATCCTTTAACTCTTCGTGACTTTCTATAAGGAGGAGCAACTTATTATTTACAAAATTGGCACTCTTGCTGTTTTTGTCTTCCGACTGAATAAAACGGTTTTTTGATCGTTCTCTATAAGTTTCAGCGTGTTGTCTTATCTCCACAAACAATTGTAATTGTAGTAGGTATAAATCTCGCATTTGCTCAAGGCTATGCCGTAGAAATCTTTCTTGTATGGCTAAATCTTGATGATCATTTTGATTGAAAAAATAAACGGATTGTAGCACCTTTACCCTGATATGTCTTCGCGTAAGCATATTTTTATAAGAACTTGATTGAATTGATTATTCGACTCGAGCGGCAAAGATACTACAATCTGACCTTACACAAAGGCTTATAGTCAAAGATATTTTTAATAATAATCTACGCTACTTCTTAAGCTATCCTATAATTTAGCTAATTCCATTAAGAACGCTACAATTCTTCGCTATACCTACCTACATTAGAAATAGATCGAATAAAGCGTTCTTTTAAACAAGCCCCAAGCAATAGTAATCGTTAACTTGCTTCTTAAACTTAATTTCTTAAATTATCTTTACCACTTTTCTAAGCACGTCTATTCAAATTAATAGAACTATTATATAACCCGTTAGAGTAAAGACACCCGCTTGGCAACTATCTATGAAGGAACTTAAATACATAAACAAGTTTTTTATTAAATACAAATGGCGTTTGCTGTTTGGGCTTTTAATAACCGTAATCGCTACCCTATTCACGCTACTCGTTCCTATGAAAATAGGAGATTCCATTGATGTTATTCGAGAAGGGATAGAGGGTGAAACTACCGATATGGAATATATAAAGTCGGAAATGTTACGCAATATCTTTATAATTATTGGCTCGGCACTACTCTCTGCTTTCTTCACCTTTTTAATGCGCCAAACCATTATAGTAGTTTCTAGATTTATAGAGTATGACTTAAAAAACGAAGTGTTTCAGCAATATGAAAAGCTGTCCTTAAGTTTTTACAAAGAGAATAGAACAGGTGATTTAATGAATCGTATTAGCGAAGATGTTTCTAGTGTACGCATGTATGCAGGACCTGCCCTTATGTACAGTACAAGCACCGTGACCTTGTTTATTGTAGTGATTACCTACATGCTCATAAAAGCACCCATACTTACTCTTTATACCATAACACCATTACCAATCCTATCCTATGCCATATATAGATTAAGCATTGCTATTCACCATAAATCTACTATTGTACAGCAGTATTTATCTAAGCTTACTACAGCAACACAAGAGAGTTTTAGCGGCATTCGCATTATCAAAGCTTATGGAATAGAAGAACGACATTATGACTCTTTCAAAGACTTGGCAAACAGTAGCAAAGACAAGAATATAGACCTTGCAAAGGTGCAAGCCTTGTTTTTCCCACTGATGTTGCTATTGATTGGGTTAAGCAATGTTTTGGTTTTATATATTGGTGGAAAGCAATACATAAATGGCACTATAGAACTAGGGACCGTAGTGGAGTTCCTTATCTATGTAAATATGTTGAGCTGGCCTGTTGCTTCTGTAGGGTATATAACCTCTATGGTACAACGGGCGGAAGCATCTCAAAAGCGGATAAACGAATTCCTACAAATAGAACCGAAAATCGTTAGTCCAAACGATATTCAGGTAGATTTACAAGGAGATATTGTTTTTGAGAACGTGAGCTTTGTCTATCCTGATACTGGTATAAAGGCTTTAAAAAACATTAATCTCCACATAAAAAGAGGCGAGACCATTGCTATTATGGGGAATACAGGTTCGGGCAAATCCACTTTATTAGATTTAATAGGAAGACTTTACGATCCCACTGAAGGAAGGCTATTACTGGATAACACAGATGCAAGAGAGATTAACCTTAAGTCGCTTAGAGGTGCTATAGGTTATGTGCCTCAGGACTCCTTCTTATTTAGCGAGTCTATTAAGCACAATATCCGATTTGGCAAGAAGGATGCTACACAACAAGAAGTGGAAAATGCAGCTAAGCAAGCTTCGGTTCACCACAACATCGTTGGGCTAATACATGGATACGATACCGTATTGGGCGAGCGAGGTATTACCTTAAGCGGTGGGCAAAAACAGCGTATATCCATAGCACGTGCTTTTATTAAAGATCCCGTTATTTTATTACTAGACGATTCTTTATCTGCCGTTGACACCGAAACAGAAGAGACTATCTTGAATAACCTAAAGGACGTAGCTACCAATAAGTCTACATTATTGGTGAGTCATAGAGTATCTACTGCAAAAAATGCGGATAGGATTATTGTATTGGAAAACGGAGAGATTATTCAAGAAGGAACACACAAGAACTTATTGAATACAGAAGGCTATTATAAGGATTTATATACCAAACAGCTTTTAGAAAAATAAAATTGATTTTAAACTAGCATAGTTCTAGTTTTTTTTAGACTTTTGGCACATCGTTAATTAATTATAAATTGTTTTAATCATTATGAGCGAGCAACAAGCAGCAGAGAGAGAGGAAATACAGTCTAAGGTAATGCGAGCAGGAAGGAGAACCTACTTTTTTGACGTACGTGAAACACGAGCTGGAGACTACTATCTTACCATAACAGAAAGTAAAAAGTTTACGAATGAAGACGGGTCGTTCCACTATAAAAAACACAAGATATACTTGTATAAAGAAGACTTCGAAGATTTCAGTCAAAACCTAGACGAGATGACAAACTTCATCATCCATGAAAAAGGCGAAGAAGTCATTAGCGAACGCCATCAGGCAGACTTCAATAAAGAAGACGAAGTGGAAGCTACAGAGACTGATGTAAGTGATTTTACAGACATTAGTTTTGATGATATATAAGCTTCTAAAATAATTTCAAATAAAAAAGGTCGCTAAATAATAGCGACCTTTTTTTATTTATATAAGGAAGACTAGTAAACATCACGAGTGTCAAATATCCTTTGGGTTTTTCCTCCTTGGCTTTCTGGCATACTAAACGGAGAAACAAGTTTCACATCGCAAGCAATTCCAATCTTCATTCGGATCTCCGCTCGCAACTGCTTCATTAAAATCTCGTCTGTTACAGAAACGCCTTCTTTCACTTCGCAATCCACGCGCAAAGTATCTAAGTTATTCACTCTATTAACATGGATCTGATAGTTTGGAACTATTTTATCTACCTTATAGAGCACCTCTTCTATTTGTGTATGGAATAAATTAACACCACGAACAATCAGCATGTTATCTGCTCGCCCTTTAATAGTAGACATTTTTATATAGGGAAGAGTGCTATTTTTGTCGTATTGAATAGAGCAAATATCATTCGTCCAATAGCGCAATACAGGAAGCGCTTCTTTTGTTAGGGTTGTAAACACCAACACTCCTTGCTCTCCATGAGGAAGTGGCTTTCCAGTGTCTTTATCTACAACTTCTGGATAAAAATGATCTTCCCAAATATAGCTTCCAGTTCCTTGTTCCTCTACACTTTCCTGAGAAACACCTGGTCCTATAATTTCACTTAGCCCATAAATGTTGGAGGCTTTTACATGAAGACCAGACTCCACTTGATTTCTAATTGACTCTGTCCAAGGTTCTGCTCCTAAAATGGCGTATTTTAACGCTAAATCTTTTGTATCTATTCCTCGTTTACGACATTCTTGTGCCAAAAACTGCGCATAAGAAGGTGTACAGCATATAACCTCTGGTTTAAATTCGTTTAAAATAGTCACCTGTCTGTCGGTCATACCTGTAGAAACTGGTATGACTGCCATACCCAATTTTGTTGCACCGCCATGAATTCCCAATCCTCCTGTGAACAACCCATAGCCATAGGCGTTGTGCAGTTTCATTCCTGGTCGTGCTCCTGCCATGTATAAAGAACGCGCCACCACCTCATCGAATACGTCTAAATCACCTTTGGTATACCCAACTACGGTTGGTTGTCCAGTAGTACCACTACTTGCATGAATTCGTGCAATTTTTTCCATAGGAACAGCAAACATGCCGTACGGATAGTTTTGTCTAAAATCTTCTTTTGTAGTAAATGGAAGTTTATGAAGGTCTTCTATTGTTTGAATGTCATTGGGAACTAATCCTATCTCATCAAATTTCTTTTTGTACTGCGGCACATTATTATAGGCATGGCGAACTGTTTTCTTAAGTCGTTCATTTTGTAAAGCTCGCAATCCATCTAACGACAAGTTTTCTTTAAATATACTCATTAATCAAGTTTGGTTTTTAAGTGCTGTAAAGTAATATAGCAATAAGAATCTAATTGCAACAGCAAATTATAATTCTCCCAAGTTCGGCCTTTACAAGCATTTTTCCAAATCTTTAACAAATCCTCACCTATAATTGTTGAGTTATGAGATATTCAGCAGCTCTTTTGCTAGTCTTACCATTTTACTATCACCGGTCACTTTATTGGGTTCATCGGAAAGCTTAACCACAGGAATCCATTCCGAATTATCGTACATAATATCTGTAAGCTTAAGCACAATATTCATAGGTTCTAGTCCTACGTCATTGGTAAGATTGGTGCCAATTCCGAAGGAGATTCCGATTTTACCTTGGGTTGCTTCGGTAATGCTTTGTATTTTTTCTGGATTTAAACCATCGGAAAAAATAATAAACTTGAACAATGGATTTATATCTTGACTTTCGTAATGGGCTATTGTTTTGTTTGCAAACTCAATAGGATCTCCACTATCATGACGTACGCCATCGAAAAGCTTAGCAAACTTCTTATCAAATTGCCTAAAGAACACTTCTGTGGTATAAGTGTCGGATAAAGCTACACCCAAATCTCCCCTATACACCTGAACCCAATTTTCCAATCCTACTGCATTAGCCATTTTAAATCCGTACCGTGCTCCGTGAAACATAAACCATTCGTGTGCATGCGTACCTATAGGCTTTACACCATGTAGCATGGCCATATGCACGTTGCTAGACCCTATAAATCCTCTCTTGTTGCAAGTGGCTAAAGCTTCTACTACTTTTCTATGTACTTTATAAGAGTGTCTTCTTCTTGTTCCAAATTCTGCGTATTGCACTTTTAGCTCATTAAAGAGCTCTGTTTTCTGATTGGTATTTTCTACAATCCTCTTATTCGTCCAACGCTCTTGGTGCGTAAATTTATAATAAAGTTCACTGATCAATGCTAATAACGGCACCTCCCATAAAATAGTGCGGTACCAATACCCAGTAACATATACTTCTAACTCGTCGCCCTCTTGATTTATATGAACCTCCGACGGGTCGTATCGATATCCAGCTAGGAAGTCAATATAAGCTGGATTTAGATAAGGACAGGTTTCTATAAAATACTGTTTTTCATCTTTGCTTAACTTTAGTTTTGCCATTGCGTTTACCGAGTCGCGCAAAGCATTTCCAAATCCCTCTGGAAAACGATGCTTTCCTCTATTTATAAACTCATACCTAGACTTTACATCTGGAAACAACTTCACTACGGCAGATTGCATCGTAAACTTATAAAAGTCATTATCTAATATGGAGGGCAATATTGTATTATCTATGTTTTTCAGCATACAGCTTGTTCTTTATTGTGATTGAGCAATTAACAGACTTCAAAAATAATGGTTTTTATTAACAACACACATTCTTTAGTTAAAATCAAAATTATTGCCTCTATTATTTTATGCATACAATCCGTATCTTTGTATGTTTCGCAACGATAAAAGTAATAAAAGCAAAGAATTAAATATGAAAGCATTATTAATAGTTGATTTACAAAATGATTTTTTACCCACTGGGAGTATGGGTGTGAAGGATGGTGATAAGATTGTGCCTGTTATAAATAAACTAATGCATAAGTTTCCTATGGTTATCGCTTCTAAAGACTGGCATCCAGAAACAACCGTTCACTTTGATTATTGGCCAGTGCATTGTGTGGCAAACACAAAAGGAGCTGCTTTCCCAAACGATTTAAATAGCGATAAAATTCAAGAAGTATTCTATAAAGGAACCGATAATAAGGATGACGGCTACTCTGCATTTGAGGCTACCAACAAAAGCTTGCCACAGTTTATAATAGACAAAGAAATAAAAGAGCTTTATATTGTTGGGATTGCAACAGATTACTGTGTGAAAGCCTCTGCCTTAGACTCGCTAAAAGAAGAGATAAAAACCTATATAATTACCGATGCAATGAAAGCTGTGAATCAAAACCCTGGCGACGATATCAAAGCACTAAAAGAAATGGAAACCCAAGGAGCTGTGCTTATGTCCTCCGATGATTTATTAAAATAACACGCAATTAGATGGAATGGTGGTTAATCGCACTCGAGGTTTTGTACGTGGCTCTACTTATTTTTACGAGCTATAGGATTATTGCAGATACTCGAAGTAGCACCAAGTCTTTGGCTTATTTGCTTACGGTGTTTTTTTTGCCGATCATCGGGATTATTATCTACTTCTCCGTTGGAGTAAACTATAAAAAGCGTCAGATATATTCTAAGAAAATCCTATCTAGCGGTCCCTTTCAAACCGCCGTTCTTCAATTGATGCATGAACGAAGTCTTAAAACTTATGAGGACGACACCATTGATATATTAGACACACGCATTCCACAGTTTTTATTTAGAGCCAATACCAGCCCGCTAACAGGAAACAACCACGTAGAGATCCTTAGAAATGGAGAAGCTAAGTTTCCAAGAGTTCTTGAAGCTATTGCCAATGCAACGCAAAGCATCCATATAGAATATTATATTATAGAAGATGGTGGAGTTGCCGAAGAATTAGGAGAGTTACTTATAAAAAAAGCAAAGGAAGGCGTAAAGGTTCGCATTATTTACGATGATTTTGGAAGCAGTTCTATTCGAAAAACGCTAGTTCCAAAATGGCGTGAGCATGGAATGGAAGTTTATCCGTTCTACAAGGTTAAGTTGATTTATTTTGCCAACCGAATAAACTATAGAAATCACAGAAAAATCATTATTGTCGATGGCGAGATTGGCTTTATAGGTGGAATAAATTGGAGCGATCGATATGCGAATCCTAATAGTAATAATAAATATTGGCGAGATACGCATACCTATATGGAAGGCCCAATAGTAGCAAGCCTGCAAGCTGTTTTCCTGGCAGACTGGAATTTCTGTTCCAACAAGCCTGTAAGACTTACCCCAGCACTTTTTAACGGATTAAATAATAAACCAGGAGACAAAACGGTACAAATTGCTGCTGGCGGTCCCGACTATACTACCCCAACTATCCTATATTCTTTACTACAAGCAATACACAATGCAGAAAGTTATATCTACGCTACGACGCCATATTACATTCCAGACGAAAGTTTACAGAATGCACTTTGCGTTATGGCAAAAAGCGGAGTGAATGTTAAGCTATTAGTCCCTTATAAATCCGATTCTAAGCTAGTAGGCGCAGCTTCAAGATCGTATTATAAAGAGCTTTTAAACTCTGGAGTTGAGATATATCGTTATAAAAAAGGATTCGTACATGCCAAAACAGTAGCTATAGACGATCAACTTGCCATTATAGGTACCGCAAACTTAGATTATAGAAGCTTTGACTTAAACTTCGAGGTAAATGCCATTATCTACAACTCAGAAACAACTCGAGAGTTGCGCGAGCAATTCGAAGACGACATAAGTCACTCAGAGCAAATAGATATAGTTACATGGTTACAACGAAATAAAGCAAAGGTATTTTTCGAAAAAATAGCTGGACTTGTATCCCCATTGCTTTAAAGCACAGTGCTCTCTAATTAATAGAATATCTTATAAGTACTTCTATATTATTTTTAGATTATGGATTTTAGACTCTTAGTATTCAAAAATGTTGCAGACCATCTCAGCTTTACCAAGGCCTCCAAAGCCTTATTTATTTCCCAACCAGCCGTTACCAGACATATTAATGAATTAGAGAAACAATACGAAAAAGCATTGTTTAATCGATTAGGGAATAAAATAAGCCTTACGGATGAGGGAGAATTATTCCTTAATTATACCAATAGAATCTTAGAACTTTATCAGGAGCTGGAAACCAACTTTCAGCATTTCAACAAGGTTTTCCCTAAGAAAATAGCAATGGG
>DATGMW010000040.1:0-5631 GCA_035307105.1 Flavobacteriaceae bacterium | reverse complement strand
CAAACGGCTTGGTCGGCAAAGGAAACATGTGGTGCGTCTTTATCTACTTCGGAATAAACCGCTACGGTTTGAATTCCCATTTTCTTTGCCGTACGCATAATACGCAGGGCTATTTCGCCACGATTGGCTACTAATAACTTTTTAATTTTCATCTTCTTCTTCAAATTCTATTAGTACAATTCCTTTATCTACTGTTTGGCTAGCCGTTACGTGTACTGCTTTTATTATTCCACTTCGCGGTGCTACAAGTTTGTTTTCCATTTTCATGGCTTCTAGAACCAATAAGCCATCGCCTTCTTCCACACTGTCGCCTTCCTTAACTAATACACTTAACACCAGTCCAGGCATGGGTGCATCTACCATCGAAGTAGTAGCTTTATTCCCTAGAGAAAGCCCCATTTCTTCTATTTGCTGGTCTAGTTTGTTTTGAAGTTTTACATTATAAATATTACCACGTAAACGAATGCTATAGGTTCGCGATGCAAAATCGCTGTCTAGCAGACTCGCTTCCACTTTATTTTTATTGTTTAGCCCTACCAAATCACCGTTGGCCATAACTTTAGATGCAATCGCATCGGAAGCATCCAAGGCCACAGTAAGATGCTCATTGGCTACTGCTTTATATGCTTTACTCATAGAATTGGATATTTTTGATTTTTTCTTTAGGTCTTAAATTTTAGCCAATAAAGATACATAAAACGCATTACAATGTAGAAGGGAGCAAAAATATTGTGGAAGAGGTGGTCCGTAACAGAATATCGGTTGTTATTTTACATGAAATAATAACAAAAATCAGTGGAAACTTAAGCGTGATTGGTGTCCATTATTCATGAATTCCTAAAGGTTATATGTTGGTGATTTTCAGAATGTAGGATGTGCCAAAAAACCCCCTGATTTCCGTTGGGATCAGAGGTTCCTATGTCGCTTACTTGGGGAGTTCGCTTCAGGTTATGTGGACTTCTTTAGTCCACAGTGATTTTATGTTGAATAAAACCTACACCAGCAGTGGTGTTGGATTTTGTGTCGATTAAAATGAAAGCACCGGTATCTCTATTTTCGCCATAGCTATCAAAGTGCAGTGGTTTTGCCAATTGTATGGTTGCCCAACCTAAATCATTTAACTGCAATTCATTTGCTTCTTGCACCTTTCCCATACTATCCGTGTCTATCTTGGAGTCTATGGATTTTATTTTGGACTTAACGGAGTGTACGCCGTGTTGAAGTTGGTAAATGGTAGACGAGAGCATTGGTGTTTTATCCATCCAACAGATGATGGCTTCAATTTCTTTGGACTCATGAGGGAGTTGGTCTTCTTTTGCGATCCAATCTCCTCTGGAAACATTTATATCATTTTCTAGGGTTATAGTAATCGAGGAGCCGTTGCTAGCTTTCTTGTATTTTTGATCATAAAACTCAATGCTATTAACCTTAGATTTCATTTTAGAAGGAAGAACTACTACCTTATCGCCAACGCTCAATTCACCACCCTTAAGCTTTCCTGCATAGCCTCTAAAGTCATGAAAATATTCCGTTTTAGGTCGGATCACGGTTTGTACTTGAAAACGTGCTTGACTATTTTCATGTATGTCCTCAAATTTAATGTCTTCCAAATATTGCAAAAGGGTTTTTCCTTTATACCAAGATGTTTTCTCCGAAGGGTTTACTACATTATCTCCGTGCAATGCACTGATAGGGATAAGGGTAATGCGATGTCCTGTAAAAGAACCCGCTTGGACAAGTTGCTGAAAGTCTTTTGCAATAGCATTAAACACTTCTTCTTGAAAGTCTACCAAATCCATTTTATTGATAGCAACAATCAATTCCTTTGTTCGGAGCAAGTTGTTTATAAAGAAATGCCTTCTGGTTTGTTCGACTACGCCGTTTCTAGCATCTATAAGTATTAAAGATACATCGGAGGTGGACGCACCAGTTATCATGTTTCTGGTATATTCTTCATGACCAGGGGTGTCGGCAATAATATAGGAGCGATTTGGTGTGGAGAAATAAATATGTGCCACATCAATGGTGATTCCTTGTTCTCTTTCTGCAACCAAACCATCGGTGGCTAGAGCGAAGTCTAAATAATCATATCCTTTTTGTTTGCTATTTTTTTGGATTGCCTCGAGGACATCTCTTTTTAGAGAGTGGGTATCGTACAAAATACGACCGATCAAGGTGGATTTTCCATCATCTACACTTCCAGCAGTACTTATTTTTAAAACTTTATTTTTTTCCATTTGTTATAAATAAATCGGTATTTCAAGAAATAACTTTCTGTTCTTTATAAAGCGAATAATTAAGGAGGAGAATTAAAAGTATCCTTGTTGTTTTCGTGTTTCCATAGCTGCTTCCGATCGTTTGTCGTCTATTCTAGCGCCTCTTTCCGAGAGGTCGGATTGTCTGATTTCCTTAACCACTTCCTCTATACTAAATGCTAAAGATTCCACAGCTGCTGTACAGCTCATGTCGCCAACGGTTCTGAATCGCACCGTTTTTTCGATAACAATCTCGTCTTTATCGCGATATACCACTTCGTCATTTGCAGTCCATATCATACCGTCTCGTTCGAATACTTTTCTTTTATGTGCGAAGTAAATCGAAGGAATTTCAATCTCTTCTTTCTGAATATAAGTCCATACATCCAATTCTGTCCAATTAGAGATAGGGAACACCCGCACATTTTGTCCGAAATCTATTCGACCATTCAGCATATCAAAAACTTCTGGGCGTTGGTTTTTTTCATCCCATTGTCCGAAATCATCTCGGATTGAAAAAATACGTTCTTTGGCTCTTGCCTTTTCTTCATCTCTTCTTGCACCACCTATACATGCATCAAATCCGTGTTCTTCAATGGCTTGCAGTAAAGTTTCGGTTTGCAATTGATTTCTACTGGCATATCTTCCTTTCTCTTCCTTTACATCGCCAGCATCTATATTGTCCTGCACATAGTGCACGTGTAATTCTAGGTCGAATTCCTTCACTAAATTGTCTCTGAATTCAATGGTCTCTGGAAAGTTATGTCCGGTGTCAATGTGCACTAAAGGAAATGGAATTTTGGCTGGATAAAATGCTTTTTTAGCCAAGTGAACCAAGGTTATGGAGTCTTTCCCTCCAGAGAAAAGAATAGCGGGCCTTTCAAATTGCGCAGCTACTTCTCGAAAAATATAAATGGCTTCGTCCTCTAGTGGGTTATTAATAACTATATCCTTCATTTTTATTTTTTTATTGATGAATTCCACATTCCCTATTTTCAAGAACTTTGGTGGGATCGAAATAATCTTTTTCATTTGGCAAGCCAAATTTCTCTAAATAAGCATCCAAGTCGGTATCTGAATAATGATAAAATGGACTTACTTTTAGGATGCCATCTTTGCTTTTTGAAAGGATGTCAATGCCATCTCTAAAAGCGGTTTGACCTGTTCTTACATTGGTAAACCAATAATCAGGTTGGTGTTCTTGCATAGCTCTTTTAAAAGGCTCTAGTTTTACTTGCTCACTAAATGCTCGATGAGCCTCGCTATCTACCTCTGGAACTCCAAGTGTAACATTGCGGAAGCCTAAGCTTTGCTTAGGAACATAGATAGCTATATTTAGGTTTAGGATATCTATCAATTCTTTGGCGTGTTTGTAAGTTGCGGTAGTGTTATATCCTGTATCACACCAAATCACTTTAATATCCGGTTTTACCAGCGTAACCAAATGTAATAGCGCGACCTCGTAGGGTCGGAAGTTTGTGGTGATTATTGGGTTTTTAGCCTGTTCTAAAGCCCATTCTACAATAGAGGAGGGGCTCTCTTTATTTAGTTTTGTATTCGTTTGCTTTAGCTGCATGGAAATGTATTTTAGTTTTTATTCTTTCCCCACTTTATAGTATTCCAAATACGTTCATGGAAATAGTATAGAATGGTTTTTGTCAATAATTCAAAGGCTCCAATAGAAAATGCAAGAACCATCTCACCTGTTATTAGCCAAGAGATAACAATGGTGTCTATAGTGCCTATAAACCTCCAAGAAAGTGCTTTTATAAAGCTTCGTGAATGAAATTCTCCAGATTTATTAAGCGAATTGCGCTTTCTTAATCTATTGTAAATAAGGTCTGTAAGCATTTAGTCTTTATATCCTATGGGTTAACTAGGAGTTAAAAGTATAAATTAATAATCGAATGGCAATGCATAAGCCAAGTAAAGTTAAAAATCATCGAATTACTCCCTCTTCTGGATGTAATAGATAATCAGTGAATTGAATGCTTTTGGAGTCTTGTTTGTAGAAAAGAATGGTCCGTCTTTCAGACTTAAGGTAGGAAAGTAAGAGTTAGGGTGAAACTTTAGATTAATCGTTTTCTTTAGCTAATTGAGCTAGGGATTTATGGGCTAAGACTTTTAGTACACTATTTCTTACTTCCAACATCAATCCATGTACACCACAGAATTCCTCATCTGGACAATCTGCACAACTCTCATAGAAATTTAAACTCACACATGGAATCATAGCGATCGGTCCGTCTAATATCCGCATCACTTCGCTCATATAGATGTCCTCGGCATTCATCAAAAGATAATAGCCACCATATTTTCCTTTTTTTGCTCCTAGTATCTTTCCTTTTCGCAAGGTAAGTAGAATAGATTCTAAGAATTTGCGAGGAATATTTTCGTCAGCAGCAATTTTAGAAATGGGAATAGGGGCCTCTTCACTATTTTTATAGATATATAGTAGGGCTTTTATTCCATATTTTGTTTTGTTGGAGAGCATGTGGATTTGATTGTTTAAGTCTACACTTTGATTCCTCTAACTGATACTCTATACTGTGTGCCAAATAGAGTATGGAGGAATTATTTTCTTTTAAAACTGCTTAGGTAAAACCAACTTCTCTCTTCTTTTTTAGTTTAAAAATAGAAATGAAAGGGGATTACCATAGACCAAAGATAGATAATTGGAGTGTTATAGCGATAGCAGAAATAGGAAATGCAATTTCTATTTAGCAGTGGGAAGTAATAAATAACTTGGTGGTCCGTAAAATATCTTAAAGCTCTGAGTTGTGACACTTATAGTAATTTTTAGATTAGACTAACTAATAGCAAATAGTTGCTTTTATTTTGCGTTAATCAGCGTAATCTGCGGGAGATCTTTTACGTTTACATATTTTTGCTTCCCGCTGATTTCGCAGATATTCGCAGATTTTTTTGTAGGTATGACAAAAAACGGATATACAAATAAATAACAAGATAAAGCTCAGGTAGACGGATTGTGGAGATGGAAAATCCCTTTTTAGGGAATGTATTTTTAATTAATCTACGGTTTCTAATCACTAGTCTAGTCTCAAATAAACTCTTAAACACCAAAAGCTTCTAGATATTTGTCTTTATCTTTGAGTATATTAAATAAAAGAGATTATGAGACGCTATATATTAATCGTGTTTTTGGCGATTGCAAGTATTCAGCTAAGTTGTAAAGAAGGAGGAAGGAGGAGTGAAGAAGCACCTGTAGCCTCTATTCATGTAGTATCTACCGAAGTGTATAAAGAGGTGATTAAGGACGACAATGTAACACTTATTGATGTGCGTACACCAAAAGAATTTGCAGAAGGTTCTTTGCCAGGCGCAGTAAATATAGATTATTACGATCAGAAAAACT
>DATGMW010000039.1:0-24897 GCA_035307105.1 Flavobacteriaceae bacterium | reverse complement strand
TCTAATCTCTACTAAAGAAGGATTTTTTAAATGCTCTATCGTTCCTATAGTGGTTTGCAAGCCGTAGTTATGATTTTTGAAAAGTCCTGCGAACATCTCTTCAAAAACCTTACGTCCGTCGCTATCTAACGTACGGTTTTTTTCTTCGTAAACCGCTTCTAGCTCGGTATGGAAAATTCGGAATACCGGGTTTCTAAAACGTTCTGCTTGTACTGCCAAGTATTTGTCTATGGCACTTGCAGGAATGTTTTCGGTATATACTGTTTCTTCAAAAGAGGTAAACGCGTTGGTACCACGTGCACCCATAGCCGACATTAGTTTGTCGTACTCGTTTGCAATAGCAAATTTAGCTGCTTCGTTGGAAACTCGGTCTATTTCTTTATAAATTTCCGTTCGTTTTGCTTCGTCGGTAGTGTGGTTGTACTCTTCGTATAGTGCTTCTATTTTATCTAAAAGAGGTTTTTCTTTTTCGTAGTCTAAGGATCCGAATTTATCGGTGCCTTTAAAGAGCATGTGCTCTAAGTAATGCGCTAGTCCAGTATGGGTAGCAGGGTCGGTTTTTGCTCCAGCCTTTATTGCTATATAGGTTTGGATGTTGGGTTCTTTATGGTTTTCTGCCAAGATAACAGTCAGTCCATTGTCTAGGGTGTAGTAACGCGCACCAGTTGGATCATTTTCAACATACTGATACGTGTAACCATCTTGTTTTCCTGTTTTCCATGTGTACTTGTTCTGTGCTATTGCAGAAAAAGTAAGAACAAGGCTTAGGGAAAACACCATCGTTAGTTTAGAAAGTATTTTCATGCTAAATTCTTTGAGTTTGATTAATAGTGTCTAAAAATAAGCAATATTTAATAGCTAAGAGCGGGGTGGATTGTTTTTTAATTGGTAGAAAAAGCTGCTTTTTTACTTTCGAGGGAAGGATTAATTGTGAGTAATTAAAATGTCTAAAAATGGCGTTTTCTTAATATGATAGGGTCTAGAGAAATTTTTTCTATTAACTTCTATGAAGCCCAAGTATCGAAAATAACGGTCAAAAGTACGAACAGTATACGATTGATAAGGATAGTTTCCATCGGTGAAAAGATTCGGGAAAGCCTTAAAGTATTTATCGGCATAGAAGTCTGTAGTTCGTTTCTCCTCTCCATATTTTTTAAGTAGATAGATGCTATAGGCAGGATTTATTCTCCCGATATTTTCAGAGTCAAAACCATCAAAATAGGCCCAGTTAAACTTATGAAACATTATTGTGATCAATTCTTTTAGAATGGCATTTCCGTCCTCTGCAAGTTTTTCTCCTTTCTTGGTTAAGCTTAGCTTGCCATGTCGTTTCTTGGCTAAACTGCTTATTTCCAATAGAATTCTTGTTATTTCTACACTTGGCGCATCGACTTCCTTAACTAGTTTTTGCATGCCTTCCTCTATCAACTCGTTTTTTAAATATCCGAGACCGTATAACTCTTTTACCAATTTTGTATTTAAAGCCCCTGTTTTGGTGAGTTGTATGCTGTTCCCTGCTTTCATTTTATCGATCAGAAAACGAACCTGCATTAAAAGCGGGCACTGTTCTAATTCCTTTTCGGAGAGCGTATTGAGTTTAAGTGGTGACTGCGAGTTGGGAAACTCGTAATGTAAGACTCGCATCTCATCGGGAGACAATCCCTCAAAGTCGTCTATGGTGCCTTCGTTATGTGCCTTTATTCGTCTTTCTATCTCTTTACGAATATCGTCCATACTATCAAAACCTTCTAAATTGCTTAAGTCTATCATTGGAAAAGAAATTTTATTGGGATTGTTTAAATGTTCTACACTTGAAAGATAATTAATATTCGTTGTTTTTAAATAAATACCTCCCTAAACTTCCCTTCGCGCATAGCGTTTATAAACAACTAGCATAGTGTTTTTGTAAGCCAAAATAAAAATTGGAAGGAGCTTTATGATATAAAATCTCTTAAAGTTAAAGGGTTCTACGATAATTATAAGAACTTTGTCCTACAAAAATCAGAATACAATGAGTGCAACTAAGCGGATTACATTTGGGATTGTAGGTTATGGAAATTTAGGGAAAGGAGTAGCCTTGGCTGCTTCACAAAATCCTGATATGGAGTTAGTCGGAATTTTTACACGAAGAAATCCTAAATCTTTGCAAGCGGAATTCCCTGTGTATGCCTTAGAAGATTTAATAAAATTTAAAAACAAACTCGATGTTGTCATACTCTGCGGTGGATCTTTACAGGATTTGCCCGTTCAGGTAATGGAAATTGCAAAACACTTTAATACAGTAGACAGTTTTGATACACACGCTAAAATCCCGGAGTATTTTGAAAAAGTAAATGCGGTAAATATTGAAAACAGCACCTTATCCTTAATCTCAACAGGTTGGGATCCAGGCTTGTTTTCTATGGCTAGATTATTAGGTATTGCAGTGCTTCCAGAAGGAGAAGACTATACGTTTTGGGGAAAGGGATTAAGTCAAGGGCATAGCGATGCAATAAGAAAAGTTCCTGGAGTAAAATATGGGGTACAATATACCATCCCAAAGGAAGAGGCTTTAGCAAAAGTAAGAGCTGGGGAAAAACCAGTGTTCCATACTTCGGAAAAGCACGAAAGAATTTGCTATGTGGTTCCTGAAGAAAGAGCAGACTTGAAAAAAGTAGAAAATTTTATCAAAACCATGCCCCATTATTTTGCGGACTACCATACCATAGTGTTTTTTATTGATGAAGCGACCTACAAAACGGAGCATCAAAAAATGCCACATGGTGGTATTGTTATTAGAACAGGTAGAAGTGCTATGGGAGAAACGCAGCGATTGGAGTTTTCCTTGGATTTAGAAAGCAATCCAAATTTTACCTCTAGTGTTTTAGTGGCATTTGCTAGAGCCACTGCAAAACTTGCTAAGGAAGGACAGGTTGGTGCAAAAACCGTTTTCGATATACCTTTAGGATACTTATCTCCTCAAAGCCCTGAAGAGTTGCGTAGAGAGCTTTTGTAGAAGAAAGCAAAGCCAAAAAATGAAGGAGTTTATTTTCTAAATGATCCTCTTATTTAATGAATATTACCTTGCTTGCACACAAACTTAGTCTGTTGCTTTTTGTCGCGAACTGTATCAGTCGTCCTTGTTTGCGAATCAAAGTGAAGCTGTTAATTAGCAAAGCTAAACTTTGTTTATCCAAGGGAATTAGGAGTTTCATCGTCAAATTACATCTGTTTTTGAGATGTCAAAAATGGCATTTACCAAGACTTAAGTGATGCGCAAATCAATTTTGCATGATAAGCCATAATATTTTAATCTGCCTTCGCATTTGCTTGGGCGGATAAGTATAATAGGTTTGGTTTTTCAAAGCTCTGTGTTACATGAATAATGGAATTTGCTATGCATACACCGATGGCGCTGTTTTGTTGAAGATCATTTGAACTGTTCCAATAAACCCACCATCTTTTTACATGGCGTTTATCATAACAATGATATCCTCTCCGAACCTTGCTGTTTTTTGTTCGCCAAAACCTTTTATTTGAATTAATTCTTCTGTGGTTTTTGGTCTTGCTTTAGCGATACTCATCAGTTCTGTGTTATGGCAAATCATAAACGGTGGAATATTTAATTGTTCTGCTTTATCTCTGCGCCAAGCTTTTAGAAAGTCTAAAACTATTATGTCCGATTCAGATAGCTCTTCTTCCGAGCTAACGCTAAACTTAGCACTTGGTGAGCCATTGCTTTTAGCTTCATAAAAAGTTAGGATGGACCAATAGTTTGGTTCTGCTTCTACAAAGGCGGATTGCATTCGCTTTATTTTCTTACTGCTTAAAAATGCACTTAAATTATCTAGGTCTGTCTGCTGATATTCTGGCGTCATTCTTATTTTAAATACTTCTGCTTTCATGGTTCTTTGAATAAAATAAATTGGATGTTGTCTTTAATCTTTATAGAACAAGAGTTTTATACTATAGAAAAACAATCCCTCTAAGCATTCGCCTAGAGGGATGTTTATGATTATTTCCCTCCTAGTAGAAGGACTTCGTTGCAAACCACCTCGGTGATATAACGCTTGTTTCCGTCTTTGTCTTCCCAGCTTCGACTAGTTAACTTTCCGTCAACTCCGATTTCTCTGCCTTTGGTGACATAACTTTCAATTATCTCTGCGGTCTTGTTCCAGGCAACAATATTGTGCCATTCGGTTTTAGTAACGCGCTCGCCTTCCTTGTTGGTGTAACTTTCATTGGTGGCAAGACTTAATCTTACTAATTTACTCCCTGATTCCAGGTTTTGTACTTCTGGATCGTTTCCTACGTTCCCAATCAATTGTACTCTGTTTTTTAAATTGCTCATGATTTTAATATTTATGGTTTAACAATTGAGTCTATCAATCTATCCGATCGACAATACAAAGGAGAGAAAAAGAAAAAGGAATAGTCGGGAGTTAATCGTTTGTAGTCGATTATAGTCGTTTCTAAATGCGTAAAAACGAATACATTGCTGGCAGTCAGCAGTATATGTAGTTGAGTGAAAAGCTGAGAAAACATCCTTTATTAAGGCTTTTTTCTAGACAAGCATATATAAAGCAATTTATTTTTATTAAAGAGTAGAAGAAAGAAGGAAATCATTTAAAAAAGTGAAATACAAAACTAGGGATTTATAGGTCTGACTCCGACTCTTGTTCTATAGGCTTTGTCGGTTTTTCCTCGGGTTCCATAAGATTTACTTTTACACTTAAATAGCGTTCTAATTCTTGTAATAACTGATAGGTAACCGACTTTGCTTCAAAATCTTGATAGGTTTTAGGAAGCTCTACTTGTTTAAAGTTCTCTTTTAATACTTGTAATTCTTCCATGAATGCTCTAGCGGTATCGTTGGTGTGTATCGCTTTGCCTAGTTTGTCAATAAAAGCAACGATATCCCCATTAACCTTATCATTTTTGGGAAGTTTATCTACAATATTAAGCATTTCTTGTAAGAGTAGAAATTGTTGCCGTCGCATTTGGAAATACTCAGAATACGAATGATTTGTGCCATGTATCTGATTTTCTCTGTCCCTTTTCGCCAATTCGTTGGCTTCATCAAATAACTTCTCCAACTCCTCTATTTCGTCTCTATGCCAATCCGTCTCCTCCTTTTTCAATAATCTTGAAATTTGTCGGAATATGATTAGAAACCGAACCTCTACCGATTTCTTTAAGTTTTCCAATTTCTTATCTAGGCTAGGCATGTATAAGTTGACTATGAATCCTGTACCAATTCCTATGACGATAAGATATAGCTGGTTGGAAATAAAACTTAAATTAAAGCTTTCGAAAAGATAGATATTTAGAGTAATTACGGTGCTGGTGAAAATGCCGCTTTCAATTTTGAAAAAGATAGTAGTCGGGATAAACACCATCAATAAAACGGAAAGGACCACCGCAGAATATCCAAATACTTCAAAAAATGCTGCAGAAAAAGCTATCGCCAATAAACAAGCTAGAAAACGATCGGCAGCCGTTTCGAATGACCTCTTCCTTGATGGCTGAATGCATAGCATGGTGAGGATGCCTGCAGTGGCAACATTACTAACGCCTAAAGACTGTGCAATGGCCATGGACAGTGGCGTAGCGATGGCAGTTTTGAGCGTTCTATATCCAACCTTCTCTCTAACTCTGTTGGTGAAACGATATAAACGATAGGTAAGGTTCAATTTTTAAGGTATTAGATTTGGCGATTGAAGATAGTGAAATTCTGCGGGTCTTATCTTGTAAAAATATAAATAATACTATCTGTATCTAACGCAAATAGAAAATTATAGATAATGGCAAAAAGTTGAATGGCTAGAGTTATGAACTCTTTTATGAATTGGCTATCTTTAAGTAAAATTCCATGTGATGACAACTTCAAAAAGATTCAAATTTCCAAAAATGGTCTTGTTCGGTATTACGGCGCTTTATATTGTGTTGATAGTAGCTACGTATTTTATTTTTCATGACGGACCAACGGAAATATGCGCAAGGAATATGATGAGTGCTCAAGTCGTAGCTTTGCTTTTTCAGATAGTATTGAACTATGTTAATTACCGATCGGAAAATAAAATCGTAATTTTAACCACATTATTTGTCAGTACCACAATTATGCTTGGTGCTCTCTCGGCTTTCTTTAACTTACGAGTGATGTGTGATTTCTACGGGTTTTAATCCTTTTTTACATTCGCTTCGGCAGAGGGGAAGTCGGGTTTAATTCCTTCGATGTTTTGCGTCGAATAGAGAAGCTTCATCCAATTTGAATACTCCGATGGGCCTTCATTTGGAGTGAATTGTTAACGAGACTTTATACTTCTTAATTTGATATTTGCTGATCTCTTTACTCGTATGACGATAATCGGATGTACGATCTAAAAATTAAATGGCATGATACCATACAAAATATATGAAACGGAAAGACTCGTTCTTAAACCAACTTCATTAGAAGATGCAGTGTTCCTTCTGGAGTTACTAAACTCTCCAAAGTGGTTGGAATACATTGGTGACAGGAAGGTGTATACGATAGAAGATGCACAGGCGTATATTAAAACAAAAATGTTGCCTCAGCTCAGTAAACTTGGCTATTCGAATAACACTTTAATCAGAAAGTCAGATAGCTTTAAAATAGGAATTTGTGGACTACATAATAGGGAGGGGGTAGACGGTGTGGATATTGGTTTTGCGCTTTTGCCTACATATGAAAAGAAAGGATATGCTTTTGAGTCTTCCAATAAATTGATCCAAGTCGCATTTAATGAATTAGGGCAAACGCAGGTAAATGCGGTTACAAAGGAAAATAATTCGTCGTCGCAATTATTATTAGAAAAATTGGGATTGAAGCTTTCTGGTACAACCAACCTAGAAAACGAGGAACTTTTAGTCTATAAGATGAAAAAGCAAAGCTGGAAAAATAAAAAGCCTATAGAAAGGTAAAACGCTTTTATAGGCTTTAGATAATAGATACGTGCTAAAGATTAATCTTCATGGAATTTATTTAAGATAATCAAGGTGTTGCTTTCGTATACATTAAACATGACTTGATATAGAAAACAGTCTGGCAGACTATCTAGAAAAGCGTTTACCTGTTCTTCAGTAAGGTCTATTCCCGTATTAAATAATACAAAACCGTTTAGGTTTACCGCTTTTGCTATAGCTTCCCAAAACTTGGTGCTGTAGAATTTATCGGGTACATAGATATCAATGAAGATGTCGATAATGGTAAGGTCAAAGCGACTCTTTGTTTCTAAAGTATAGTCATAAGCATCTCCTACAATAATGTTTAAATCCTCCGATTCGGTTATTCCGAATTCTTTTTCAGCAATGTCGATAACCACCGGGTCTAGCTCTATCGCAGTTATTGGTGCAAGACATTGGTAGCGATTTCTTAAGGAGTTTATAATGCAACCGCCACCCATTCCTAGGAGCAATACCGATTCGATGTTTTCTAAAGGGATAGAATCCAGACCATAATTAAGTACTTTCTCAAGAGTACCATAGGAGTAATTGGTTTGTTTGGTATTCAAAACCTTCTTCCCTTCTCTCCATTTTACTTTTAACCTTCCGTTTACTTCGGAGGGATAATAAATGATTAAATCTTTGGCATCCTTTTTAGAATCGCCCGATGTTTTTTCCACTTTCTTAGACTAAAAAAATAAATAACTAGATGATGTTTGTATAAATAGAAAAAGCCTATAGCTTTTTTTGTTAAGAAGCCACAAGTTATATCTGTAAAAAACAAAGATACAAAGGAAATACAGGATAAGGAAATCTCGTATTAAAGCTCGTTTTGTGCATTCCTACAGATGTTATGAAAGGAACCATTCAGGCCGTTATATATCCTAAAATAAAATAGCGAGATATCCGCTTGTAGATATCTCGCTAAAATGTCCATTTGCTGTGGCAAATCTTTTACAAAGCTATTCTTTCAACTCGGACAATAGTTTATAGGAATGTAATTTCTTTTCTTGGTCGTGCACATAAGTAGAGATAATTAGCTCATCTATTCCAGTATCTTCCACGAATTTCTCTAAGCCTTTACGCACCGTTTCTTTGCTTCCAATAAAACTGTACTTCGCCATGTTTTTCACTTGGGCTTCTTCCATTACATTCCATCTGTTTTCCATTGATTTTACTGGAGGAGCAAGTGGTACTCTATGGTTTCTGATGATGTTTAGCTTAAACATATACCCGCTGGTTGCTAAGTACTCTGCCTCCTCGTCCGTATCGGCTACTACTACATTTACACCTGCCATTGTGTATGGTTTTTGTAGTTGCTTGGAGATTTTAAAGCGTTCGCGGTATAGTGCTAGGGCTTCGAATAAATAAGCTGGTGCGAAATGACTCGCAAATACATAAGGAAGCCCTAAAGCTCCAGCTAATTGTGCGCTAAAAGTGCTCGAGCCAAGGATGTACATAGGCACATGGGTTCCTTGTCCAGGAATTGCTCGTACACGTGCATCTTCCAGACGCTCACCAAGATAATATTGTAACTCTTGTACTTCCCGCGGAAAATCGTTTACCGTCTCTATCTTATCTCTTCTAAGTGCTTTTGCTGTAATTTGATCTGTGCCAGGCGCACGTCCTAAACCTAAATCAATTCGATTTGGATATAAGGTAGCGAGTGTTCCTACTTGCTCGGCCACTACTAAGGGTACGTGATTGGGAAGCATTATACCGCCAGAGCCTACACGGATGGATTTAGTTCCTTGTGCGATATATCCCATGATTATAGGAGTAGCAGAGCTTAATAAACTTTCGGTATTGTGATGTTCCGAAATCCAAATTCGGTGGTAGCCTAGTTTTTCTATGTGCTGAGCTAATTCCAGCGAGTAATTCATAGACGTTTTATGGTCTTTTCCTTCTATGGAAGGTACTAGGTCTAAAACGGAGAATGGAATATCTTTTATGTTTTTTTTCATCATCATGTATCAAGTTCTAATGAGTTAGTGTCAAAAATCCTAACTACTTACAAAGGTACGACTTGTGTTGTTCTCTTTTCCGTCGTAGCGGAGTAATCCTTAATATAAAGAATATATAGAAGTCGAAACCTTTTATGCAGCTTGTTCAAAGTCGATGTATCTTACAAAACTCATAGCTTTAATAGGTACCTATTATATATCCAAATTAAATCTCTTTACCTTTGCATCTTAGAACCATTCTTTATCCTTAATATTTAAGCATTATGCGTAGTCCCACTCTTTTTTCCTTCTTATTTTTTGTGATAGGACTTATGTCCGCACAGGTAGATTATGTAGACGATACCCAAGCCGTACTAGACTTACTGCACACAGAAAAAGAAAAACATAGATTAAATCTGACAAAAAATCCATCGCAGAGTTATTCCATTTTGTCTCGACTGCAAGATTTAGGCGATAGAAGCTTTGTGTTATCTGAGATCCAAGATTCTAGATCACTGAACGAAGTGGAGAAGGTTGCTTTACTAGCTAGAGAAGCATGGTACACCAATGACTTCTTTAAAATGGAAAAGTTGTTAAGCGAACTTTCCGAATTTCAGAAAGAGGATGTCAAAGTACAGCGGCTATTAGCTACCTTGGAAATAGAAGCTTGGGAATTGGAGAATGCAGAAGTAAGAACAAGAAATATTTGGAAGCAAAATAAAGAGGATTTGGAAACCGAATTGGTTTTAGCACGCACATTGATTTTGCAGAAAAAATATGAAGAAGCATTAACCATAGCAGAAGATAGAATAGCGAAGAATCCTGATCAATCTGCAGGGTATTTCATGAAAGCAGATGTGTATTTTTGGAATCAGAATCCAGATAAGGCGGAAATGGCTTTGAAGCAAGGATTGCAAATAGACCCACTAAATGCAGATGCAAGATTCTATTATGGTTATGCTATTTGGCGACGTATAGATGCTACTCAGATAGACGATATGGTGGCGCAATGGGAAATAGCTTTAGCTTTGAATCCACTGCATTTCCAAACCCATTGGCATATGGGGAATGGGCATACCAATAAGACTTTTGTAGATTATGCCGATCCAAACGAAGAGGAGATTCGATTGAAATTGGGAAAAGCCGATTCGCTTTTTACAAATGGAAATAAATATCAAGCGTTAGCCCACATAAAACAAGTCGCTTCTGATTATCCTACTTCGGTTATCCCAGATATGCATTATGCCTCCATTCTTTATAGTGATTTTGATGCAGAAAATAGAAAGGCGAATCTTGCAGAGGCTGCAAATATCTTTCTAAATATATTAAAGACAAAAGAACATTATGGTCCGGCGCACAATGGGCTATCGGCAGTTATAAAATCCCAACGAATTCCATATTTGAGTAGTTTTGAAGCTACTCAAAATGCGTTGCTACATGCAGATATCACCAATTTAGACGATATGCTAGAGCTGTTTCCAGATGTAGCCTATTACCCAGGAGATATTGCAAAAGGTATGGTTTGGAATCAGTTATACACATCGGTAGTATATTTTCCGTTTCTAGTAGCGCAAGACCGTTCGTTTATAATTCCTCCCTTGCACGAAGACTTGGCAATAGCTATGAACAACTCGTACTTTAGGTATAATACTACCTTTGATAATCGGCAGTGGATGGACATACGAGGAGTGGGTAGTGGAGCTGCTTCTATAGAATATACAGAGCGTGGTGCTTACGGAGAACGAAATGTTTTGTTGCATGAGTATGTACATCTCTTCCACATGTTGGTAACAACAGATGAGCAAAATAGAAAAATTCGAGAATTGTATTATAATGCGATGGAAAATGACTTAACTTTAGATTACTATTCGCAAAACAATGAATCCGAATATTTTGCACAAACCTATCCAGCATATTTCGAAGAGGTGAAGGTACATCCATTGGATTTTAAATCCATAAACAACACTTCCGATTTAAAACGAAAAGACCCAGAAATGTACGCTTTTTTGGATGACTTGGTAGCTAAAGAAAAAGCATATTTGAATGGTGATGAAAAAGCTATGGCTTCTAATTGGGCACAGGTTTATGTAAATCTAGCTAATAAGTCTGTAAGAGAAAATTCGCAGAAAGTCTACAAAAAGCTTCAAACTGCATTGGAATATGACCCGAGGTATCTGCCAGCACATTTAGCCTATGCAAAGCAATTGCTACGGGAAAAGAAATATGATGAGGCTTATGCTAAGTTAGGTCAAGCAAAACATATCGATTCAAACTATGCGCCTATTTATATGGTAGAAGCAGAGTGGCTAAAAGCTACAAAGCCTGAGGCTATAAATGAACATGCATCTTTATATAAGAAAGCTTATGATATGGAAACGGATTATATGGAGAAGGCAAATAATTCTGGTGTATTACGCTCGTTTTATTATAATCACGCTTTGTTGCCTGAGGCACTCGTGACTGCAGAGGAATATGTGAAAAATGGATCTTCTATTTCCACTTATTTACGTGATAGAAAGGAAGCTGCAGCGTCATTTTCTGCATGGCAACGAGCTTTGCTTGGCGAAGAGGAGCAGATAGAAGTATTAGCAGATTTAGTTTCCCAACGCCCGCATAATTACACCATGCGTGTCCAACTTGCAGAGGCTTTGCTAGCAAACCAGAAGTATGATGAGGTGGTAGAAGTGTTATTGCCTTCCTACAAAAACCTGCAGGCTTCTAGAGTAAATAGAACCGATTTTGAATTGCTTCTTGCTGAAGCATACCAAGGCTTAAGAGAGAAGGAAAAGATGCAAAATTACTTAGAAAGAATACTAGAAGGGGATATGGAGAAAATGAATTTAGACTCCTTGTATAAGCTTCGCTTAGCCAGTTTTTTAGTCCGCCAAGGTGAAGTGGAAAAAGCCCTTTCTTATATCAAGGATTTAAGTATGAATGGTAACTCACAGATTCAGGCATCCTTAAGTTTTGTGGAAGCTCAAGTAGCTTTAGAACAAGCAAAGGAGACCGAAGCGATACGTTTATTGAAACAATCTTTAGAAAAGAATCCATATCATGTAGATGCTATAAAAACTTTAGAAATATTGGCTGTGAAAAACACGGAAGCTCAAAAATTATGGGAGGATTATAAAGGAAACATCCATCATTAATCAGTGGATTGTATTCAAATAAATTAAAAGTAGCTGTTTTAAAACCTGAAACAGCTACTTTTAATTTTATGATAAGGATCTCTTCGAAGGGGATATAGCAAAAACTGTAAGTCCATATCCATTCCAATGGTTTCACTATATAGATTTCCTACTTATATCTTATGATATTTCAGTCCCCAGCTTTCCATATCTGCATTGGCAAAGTCCAATCTATATTTTTCTGGTATGCCGGATTCTTCTAGCATGGAACCTAATTCAATAGATGGAAACAACTCCTCGTAGGTAATCATTTCGTTTAATGAAATTCGTCTGTAGATATGAGATCGTGTTAAGTATTTTGTTTCATCTAAACCGCATGCTCCTAATAGCTCTGCATAGTTTTTGAGCGTTTGTTCATGGTAGTTTGCTACGCGTGTTTTTTTGTCTTTTACTACTAGACCTACGGTTAGCTTAGGGTCTTGTGTTGTAATTCCCGTAGGGCATCTATTGGTGTTACACAACAGGGCTTGAATGCAACCTAAAGCTAGCATCATAGCTCGTGCTTGATAGCATGCATCTGCGCCAAGTGCCATAGCTCTAGCTACGTGAAAAGCAGAGAATATTTTCCCTGCAGCCATAATTTTAATATGCTTGCGAATGTCTAACCCGTTTAAGATGTTGTGGACGAAATCCAATCCATCGATCATCGGTGCACCAACGTAGTTGCTGAACTCTGGCGGTGCGGCTCCAGTTCCTCCTTCGCCACCATCTACTGCAATAAAATCTGGATAGGTATCTAGATGAATCATCGCCTTACAAATGGCTATAAATTCGCTTTTATGGCCTATACATATTTTAAACCCTACTGGTTTTCCACCGGATAAATCTCGTAGTTCTTTTATAAACTCAACCATTTCTAACGGCGTGTCGAATGCGGAGTGATACGGTGGAGATGCAACGATGGTGTGTGGTTTAATATGTCGGATTCTTGCGATTTCTTCCGAGTTTTTAGAAGCAGGTAAAATTCCTCCATGTCCGGGCTTTGCCCCTTGAGAGATTTTTAATTCGATCATCTTTACATGTGGATGCTTTGCTTTTTCGGCAAACAACTCTGGATTGAAGTTTCCTTTTTCATCTCGACAGCCAAAATATCCAGTTCCTATTTGCCAGATAATATCGCCACCGTGTTTTAAATGATAATCACTCAACCCACCTTCTCCGGTGTTGTGTGCAAAGTTTCCGATTTTTGCTCCGCCGTTCAAAGCCTCTACTGCATTTGCACTAAGGGATCCAAAGCTCATTGCAGAGATGTTTATTATGCTAGAGGAATAAGGATGTTTACAATCTTTGTTTCCAATTAACACACGAGGATCATGGTTTAAGGTGTCGAATGCTTTTGGTGCCACAGAATGACTCATCCACTCATATCCCTCAGCATATAAATCGTACTGCGTCCCAAATGGAATAGTGTCGCGCTCTTTCTTTGCTCGCTGGTAGATAGTAGCTCGATCTATCCGATTGATAGGCCGCCCATCGATGTCGGACTCGATAAAATATTGATAGGTTTTTGGCCTGAGTTCTTCCATCACGTATCGCAATCTTCCAAGTAATGGGTAAATACGTCGAACCGTATGCCGTGACTGAAACATATCTATATAGCCCAAGAGGGTGAATATTAAAATAATTCCAAAGACTACAAACCAGTTTCTGTCTAGGTATAGTGCTAGAGCAAGTGTAGTAATTATTAGTACACTGCTTATGATAACAAATTGTTTCCGCATGGTGTTACACTTTTAAGTTTAAACGCTTCGATTATTATTTTACAAACCACTGTTTCCTAAAACAGGGGTGAAAGTTGCTTTTTATTATGTAAAGCTTTTTTAACCGTCCTTCGCTGTCGCTTCGGCGGATGGGAAGAATGGATTTATTCTTCGTCTGCCTTGCAAGGATAGATACCATGCGATAGGGATATTCTGAAAGCTATTGCCTTGGAGTAGTTTATTATATAAAATCACTCCCTATTCCTATCTATATTGGCATAAATCCAAGCAGACGGCTAAGTAAAACTATACAGCTAAAGTTAGGAGTTTAGGGAGATTACTCTTGCCGGTTATACTTTCATAGACTCTATTTTATGAAATTTAAGCCCCCAGCTTTGTGTATCGGCATTTGCAAAATCCAGCCTATACTTTTCTGGAATACCAGACTCATCTAGCATGGAACCAGGACTAATAGATGGGAATAGCTCTTCGTAAGTTATCATTTCGTTTAATGAAATACGTCTGTAAATATGCGAGCGTGTTAGGTTTTTGGTTTCGTCTAAACCGCAAGCTCCCAATAGTTCTACATAGTTCTTAATCGTTTTTTCATGGTAATCCGCTATACGTTGCTTCTTGTCTTTCACTACCAAGCCTACAGTTAGTTTAGGGTCTTGTGTTGTAATTCCAGTAGGACATGCGTTGGTATTACACACCAAAGCTTGAATACAGCCCAGTGCTATCATCATGGCACGTGCTTGGTAACATGCATCGGCACCAAGTGCCATTGCTCTAGCTACGTGAAATGCGGAGGTTATTTTACCTGATGCAATCACCTTTATATGCTGACGAATATCGAGTCCGTTTAAGATGTTATGAACAAAATCCAATCCGTCGATCATCGGCGCCCCAACGTAATTACTGAATTCTGGGGGTGCTGCACCCGTTCCGCCTTCACCACCGTCTACAGCGATATAGTCCGGATATGTATCTAACTCAATCATCGCTTTACAAATAGCTATAAATTCACTTTTATGACCGATACATATTTTAAACCCTACTGGTTTTCCGCCAGATAAATCTCTTAGTTCTTTTATGAATCTCACCATTTCTAAAGGTGTGTCAAAAGCAGAGTGATACGGTGGAGATGCAACGATAGTATGCGGTTTAATATGTCGGATTCTTGCGATTTCCTCCGAGTTTTTCGATGCAGGCAGTATTCCTCCATGGCCAGGTTTTGCACCTTGTGAGATTTTCAGTTCGATCATCTTCACGTTTGGATGTTTTGCATTGGTAGCAAATAATTCTGGGTTGAAATTCCCTTTTTCATCTCGACAACCAAAATACCCTGTTCCAATCTGCCATATTACATCGCCTCCATGTTTTAAATGGTAGTCGCTTAAACCACCTTCCCCTGTATTATGGGCGAAGTTTCCGATTTTAGCTCCGCCGTTCAAAGCTTCTACTGCATTTGCGCTAAGGGATCCAAAACTCATCGCAGATATATTTATAATACTTGAAGAATAAGGATGCTTACAATCTTTGTTGCCAATGATAACTCGAGGATCCTGATCTAACGTATCAAATGCTTTTGGCGCAACGGAATGGCTCATCCACTCATATCCCTCGGCATACAAATCGTATTGTGTACCAAATGGAATGGTGTCGCGCTCTCTTTTTGCACGCTGGTATATAGTAGCACGATCCACACGATTAAATGGACGTCCATCGATATCGGATTCAATAAAATATTGGTACATTTTTGGTCGTAGCTCTTCCATCACATAACGTAAACGCCCCAAAATAGGATAGATACGACGAACCGTATGGCGTGTTTGCACCATGTCTATATACCCCATTATGGTTAGTATCAATACAATAGCAAAAGCCACGTACCAGTTTGTATCTAAGAATAGGGAAAGAGCAAGTGTGATAATTAATAATATACTACTTATAATTACGAATTGTTTTCGCAGCATGGTCTTATTCTCTTTTAGGTTTATATTTTGGGATTGCTGTTTTGCAAACCACTTATTTAAAATATTTGCTTAAGCCAACTCATCTGACTTATCTATTGGAATTACATTGTTTAATTCGTTCTAAATGTACTGATAAATTAATGACTATTGAAATATTAAAAACTAATTTTTAGCAGTTCTATATTAGTTTGATAAGATTAGATGCTTTTTTTAGCGCTAAGACTTTGTGATTCAAATAAAAGGATTCAAACAAAAAAAGAAACCCTCTTTGTTAAGAGGGTTTCTTTTTATACATGCTAATTGTTTTAAAATAAGCGAACACCTTAGATGTCTTCTGGCCAATCTGTCGACTTGTGTTCCTCATCGATGTCTGCAGTAAGCGCTTTTAGGAAGGTTTCAATACTCTGTACATCTTCGTCGCTGATTGTTTTGCCTATCTGCAATTCCCCCATAATACGTATTGCTTCGTCTAGATCTTCTACAGATCCGTCGTGGAAATACGGATGGGTTTTTTCAATATTTCGAAGTCCTGGAGTTTTAAACACATATTTTAAAGCTTCATCTTTATTTAGGTCATATAGTCCTTTATCTATCACTTCGCTTTTCGTGTGCTCCCAATAGTTCCCATGAAGTCCAAACTTCTGTAGCATAATTCCACCAAATGCAGGTCCTGTGTGGCAAGTGATGCAGGCATTATCTATAAAAGCTTGTAAGCCCACTTTTTCTGCTGCAGTCATAGCATCGTTATCTCCATCTACCCAGTCGTCGTATCGGCTTTTAGGATTCAGTTGTCTTTCAAATGCTCCAATAGCATCGGTAATATTGTTAAATGTAATAGGCTGTACAGAGTCTGGGTATACTTCCTTAAACAAAGCTTGGTATACTTCGATTCCGCGCAAGCGTTCCTCTAAGAATTCCTCCGAAGGAATGGCATGTTCTACTGGATTTAAAATAGGACCTCCAGCTTGTTCTTCCACATCTTCTGCTCGTCCATCCCAAAATTGCATGGAGTGTAAGGAAGAATAAAAAACGGTGGGTGAGTTTCTGTTGCCTACCTCTTTTGTATCTCCTGGCGAGAGTGGAAGGTTGTCTACGCCATAGTTGGTTAGACTATGACATGAGTTACAACTGATGGTTTCATTTTTTGATAAACGCTTATCGAAAAACAAACGTTTTCCTAATTCTATTTTCTCACTAGAAATCTCTTCTCTAGGCAAGTCGCTAAGAGATCCAAAAAACATTTGAGCGCTTTCTCGCAACTCCGTTTCCCGTTCCTTGTCAAAATGGATTTCGGACTCGGTAATATCGGCGTAAGCAGTATCGTCCTTCTTAAAATACCAAATAGCCACTACTGCTATCAACAGAGTGACTACCAACAATAGTATGCGATTATTATTCTTCATAGTTAATTTTTATTTAATTAGGGTTTTACAAAGTGTCTGTTATTTGTGCTTTTTTATTAAATATTAAAGTTACAAATATTTGAATTAAAGTAAAATGACAAATATCAGTGAAAATATTGTCCTACCGAGTTTTGAATTATATTCTATATTAAAGAAAATTCTATAGAAACGCTTGGTTTTTAGTTGTATATTTAGTTGAAATTTAAAACACATAGTATGGAAAGTATAAAGGTAGAAGATAACGGCAAGAAAGGCCGATTTGTGCTATTGCACGATAGTAAAGAAGCAGGAGAGATGACTTTTGTTTGGGATGGTGAAAATAAGATTGTAATAGAGCATACTTACGTTGGAAAAGAGTTTGGAGGAAAAGGATATGCGAAGAAACTCATGAAAAAAGCAGTGTCGTATGCGCGAGAGAATGAAGTAAAAGTGGTTCCAGTTTGTTCCTTTGTAGTGTCTATGTTTGAGAAAGACGAAAGCATTCAGGACGTTTTGGCTTAAACAGCAGATAGGTTTAGCATTTTAATTACTTAAGTGTAAAAATGCCTTAACTTTGCTAGTTGGATTTTGTAACGTATTACAGATTCTAACCAACAAAGCTTTTTACTATGGAAATACCTTTTCGAAAGTCAAAAAACATCAGCATATATATCGCAGGCTTCTTTTTCGTGCTAGTAGCCTTGTTTTTTATATTTATGCCTCCTAAAACGGCACATCCAGTTTTAGGAAGTCCAATTTTCTTCGGTATTTTGGGAGGCTTACTTCTAGCAGCGGCATGGAAAATGTTTCAAACCGCATGGCATCGGATTAAGAGTAAAAAACCTGGAATGCGGGTGGACGACAATGGGATTGAAGATTTTTCTAGCAGAATAAATCTCGGTCTCATACCTTGGAGCGAAGTGGATGCGTTTGAGATAAAAGAAGTAGTGAGCAGTAAGTTTATTGTAGTATATCTTCATCATCCAGAACAATACATAAACCAGCATAAAGATGGCTGGCGAAAAAACCAGCTGCTAGATCGCTATAAAAATTATGGGTCGCCGTATTGTGTATCTACCTCCGCTTTGGAAACCAATACAAAAACCTTGTTTGAATTTCTAAAGGAGCAGAAGTCAAAATATGACGCGCGGTGGAAAGACTATAGCTAAAGCTTATTTGTCCAAATAATCATTATCTCCCCAAGCTTCTGTATTTTTAATACCTAGCTTCTTAGGGTCGAACACTGGATGTTTTTTAGCTTTTAGTTGTTCCTCAAAGTCTTTTAAGCATTTCATTGCAGGTTTGCGTAAAAGCAGAATAGCTATAATATTCAACCATGCCATTAGGCCTACGCCAATATCGCCTATATCCCAAGCTAGTCCAGCACTCCTAGTAGCACCAATAATAACGATACAAAGAAGCACTGCACGTAAAGTGAAAAGCACTACCGGGTTAATAATATTTGGGTACATGTAGTTGAGGTTGGTTTCGGCTATATAGTAATATGCCATAATAGTGGTAAAGGCAAAGAAAAGCAATGCGATGGCCACAAAGCCGTTCCCCATTCCTGGCACAAAACTATTTACTGCGTATTGTGTAAACTCCGTTCCTGCTTCCACTCCTGGTAGGTTTTCTACGATATAGCCGCCTTTTCCATCTTCGGTATTATACATTCCAGAAAACAAGATCATCAAGGCCGTTGCGGTACATACAAACATAGTATCTATGTAAACCGAAAAAGCTTGCACTAATCCTTGTTGCGCAGGGTGGTCCACTTCTGCCGCCGCCGCCGCATGTGGTGCAGTCCCTTGTCCGGCCTCGTTGGAATAAATACCACGCTTTACGCCCCAAGCTATTGCCGAGCCAACAATCCCTCCAAAACTGGCTTCTATTCCAAAAGCACTTTTTATGATAAGCATTATCATCGCCGGAATCTCTGGTAGATTAATAAGGAGAATAAATACCGCTACCAAAATATAGCCAATAGCCATAAATGGAACCACAATCTCGGCCGTTTTACCGATGCGCTTTATTCCGCCAAAGATTACAAAGGCAAGCAGCAATGCTACCCCTAAGCCAGTGTAGATAGGTGGAATGCTAAAAGCATTCTGCATTCCAGAGGCAATGCTGTTGCTTTGCACTCCAGGAAGTAAGAAAGACATACTTATCAAAGTAGTAATGGCAAATAAAATTCCATACCAACGCATGCCCAAACCTTTTTCTATGTAGTAGGCTGGACCACCTCGATACTGTCCGCCACGCACTTCTTTATAAATCTGACCTAAAGTAGCCTCTACAAAAGCTGAAGAAGCACCTACGAATGCAATTACCCACATCCAGAAAATAGCTCCTGGACCTCCCATAGCAATAGCTGTAGCAACACCAGCAATATTTCCTGTTCCAATTCTGCCCGATATAGCAACTACAAAAGCCTGGAAAGAACTCACCCCCAATTTGGAAGATTTTCCCTGAAACAATAGCTTTGCCATTGTTTTTAAAAGACGCACTTGTAAAAATCGGGTGCGGATAGAAAAGTATAGTCCAGATAAGAGACAAAGAATAACTAGGGCATTACTCCAAACAATATTGTTGATAAAATTGACTGCATCTTGCATATGGATGGGAATATGTTTTTAACGAGCTCAAATTATTCATAAATCCCCAATTTCTTAATGAAAAGTGTAAGTATATTTTGTATGTATTCTATTTAACCGATGCTTTTAGTCTCTATAGTGCGTTTTCTTAAAGTGGTTTGGTAAGCATATACGGCTAATGGCTATAAAGTATTCTAGCCGTTTAGTTATTGAAAAAAACAAGATATCCTAAAAGTCCGAGTATTAATATTAACGAAATAGAAAAAAGCAGGAGCATCCATTTCAAGTATTTTAAAATCTTTGCAATTTGCTTGTGTGTATCTTCATTATAATGTTGAAATATGTTAAGAATTGCTGCGCTAAGAAGACTTAGGTCGTCCAGCCATCCTAAAACAGGAAAGGTATCGGGTACAAGATCCAAGGGGGACAGGGTGTAGGCTAATGATAAGCCTAGCCAAACCCAAGGCATAACACCATTCTTTTTATTCAAAGACCTGCTTTCTATATTTTTCTTTGGAAGTGGATTTCTTTCGTTTTTTGTCATCATTTGTTTTTTGAAGTCGGATGAATTTCTCTCGTTTTGTTTTATTTATTCTTTTACTATGCTAGTATAGAAAAATTTGATTATCCGCAAAATATCATGAAATTCTGAACTGTGATACTTATTGTTTTTTTAATATTGGTGTAGCAAACATCGGTTTTTTACTATGTATTTACTCTTTTTTGGTCGCTATGGGGGACAGAAGCTTAGGTTTAATTTCTCGACGTACTTTGTTGAATAGATAGACTTGGTCGTATATGGGTACCTCGACGGCTTTGTCTTGCGGTAGTTCGTTGCGGCAGCATATACTTTTCTATGGCATCAATGCAATATTAAAACCCAATAAAAGTAATGAAATTATCTTATTTTTGGTAGCACTTTTACAAACTTCAAAATTCGGTTTAGAATGGCAAATAATTATGGAAAAACCTGGTGGGGCTTACAATGGTTAAATACTTTATCGAACATTGACTACGACAACCGACTGCCTCGAGGAAGAAGCTATGCTAAGAAGGGAGCAGTTACTGAAATTTCTATTAAAGGAAATCGAATTGAAGCCAAGGTTGCAGGCTCTCGTCCGCAACCGTATAATGTGGACATTACTTTACCACCATTTTTTGAGCCAGAACTGGGCAAATTTATTCAGAAATTAGCCCAAAAACCAACGGTTATTTCCAAACTTCTAAACAGAGAACTTGATCCGGAGGTGTTGACGATGGCCGAAAGTTTAGGATTAAAAGTTTTTCCTAAACAATGGACCGATTTTAAAATGCAATGTTCATGTCCCGATTGGGCAGTCCCTTGTAAACACTTAGCGGCAGTGGTGTACAAAGTGAGTGCGGAGATTGACAACAATCCATTTTTGGTTTTTGAATTACACTTGGTGAACTTAATGGAAGAGTTAAATAAACATGGGATTTTTGTTACTCATCAAAAATCTGAAATACCGAAGAGTGCCGAATTATATTTTAATCCAAAAAAGAAGAATATAAAAGATTATAACCCAGAAAGTGCCTATCAAAAGCTGTCATTCGCTAAGTTATCGCCAATTCACGAACCTTTGGTCGCTTTGCTGGAGGAGAACCCAGTTTTTTATCAAGGCTCTGGGAATTTTAAAGATAAATATAAGACCAAGATTTCACGAATAGTAAGAACGGCGCAACGCGCGATAACAGGGAGAATTTCTCTGGAGAACTTGTTTTTAAAAGACAGTCTTCAAGAACAAAACATAAATAAACATAGTCAGCAAAAAATTACGATAGACGAAACCTATCAGTCAAAGGTTTTTATAGACGATACACCATTTTCTTTTTTGCATTTCTTACAGCAAATGACGCCAATACCTTCTTCAAAAACCTTGGACTATCAGCCTTCAACAGCTTCATTGCATACCGTCTTACATTTTTCGATGCATCTTTTGGCAAATGGAGCAATTATTCCACAGATTATTCAGCTGCAAAGCAAAGAGTTTTCTATTCGTTGGCTGCCCGCTATATTAAAGAAAGAGGTGCGAGAATTGGTAGAGAAACTTGAAGAAATTCTACCACCAGATATTTTCCTTTGGGAAGAGAAGGAAAGACAAAAAGCGATAGATAAGGACCGAGCATTCAATTTATTATCCTTGTTTCTAACCGAGATAGTAGATCTCCTAGCAGGCGCTCCTAATAAGGATTTATTCTTAAACTTATTCTTTAGAAAAGATACCTACGGGTTTAATAATCCAGGAGAAGACGCATTGAGCGGAGGCATTGCAGCGTGGACGCAGAAGTATTTTATTGCACAAGGCAATTATAAACCGCAAATTGTGGTTTCCGAATTGGCGGAGGAGGATTTCCTAATTACACTGAATATTAAAGATAATCAAAAGGACTCTGTAGAGGCGCCGTATGAATTAAAGAAGGTACTCACTTTAAAAAAGTTTGATAAAAACCGCTATGAGATTCTACAAAGTTTAACGCAGTTAAGCCCATTTATCCAAGGTTTAGATGCGTATATTAATAGCAAAGGAGAGGAGAAAATGAGTATGAGTACCACTGTGTTTACTCCTTTTTTAATGGATATAATTCCAGCAATTCAGCTTTTAGATATCGATATTTTATTGCCAAAAAGCTTACAGGAAATTATAAGGCCAAAACCAAGTGTCAGAGTCAAACGCAAGGTAGAAGGAAATTCGTTCCTAAATCTTAACCAACTATTTGATTTTGATTGGCAAGTTGCCATCGGCGATAGTTTGATGAGTAAGGAAGAGTTTCAGCAATTGATCAAAAAATCGAATGGTTTACTTAAATATAAGTCAAACTATATCTATGTAGATCAAAGCGAGATAGAGAAAATATACAAACATTTTACAAGTACAAAAGAACTTTCGGCATTCGAAATGTTGCGTGCTGCTTTGGGTGGAGAATATCAAGGAAGTACGGTTGGATTAACCGATGAGGTTCAAGATTTAATTGCCGAATTGACCAATTTTTCAGAAATAGAATTACCAGAGGGAATTCAGGCTCAATTGCGTCCATATCAACATCGTGGTTTTTCGTGGATGTATCGAAATGCGAAAATTGGCTTCGGCTCTGTACTTGCCGATGATATGGGGTTGGGGAAAACCTTGCAAGTGATTACCACCTTGTTGAAGTATAAAGAAGAAGGGTTGCTTGAAAAACATAAGGTTTTGGTTGTTGCACCTACAGGGCTTTTGACGAATTGGGAAGCTGAAATCATAAAATTTGCACCCACATTAAATGCCAAAATTTATCACGGAACAAATCGAAAGTTAGATAAAGATGATGATTACGACGTGTTAATTTCTTCTTACGGAATTGTACGTAGCGATGTGAAGAAGTTGAAAAAGATAAAATGGCACTCTTTGGTGATTGACGAAGCGCAGAATATAAAAAATGTTCAGACCTCACAAACCAAGGCGATTAAAGCTATTGGTGCTAACCACTTTATAGCCATGAGCGGTACACCTGTTGAAAATCGCCTGAGCGAATTGTGGAGTATTATGGACTACAGCAACCGTGGGTTTTTGGGAAGTCTCAAAGAGTTTAATGATGTTTATGGCAATCCGATTCAGCAATTTAATGACAGATCTGTTGCGGAGAATCTTAAAAAAGTAACCGCACCATTTTTGATGCGCCGTTTGAAATCCGATAAGTCTATTATCTCTGATTTGCCTGATAAAATAGAGATGGAATCTTATTCTTCGCTTACCAAAGAGCAGGCGGTTTTGTATGAAGCTACTTTGGAAAAAGCAATGGCAGATATCGAAAACATGGAGCTTTCGGATAATAAAGCGATGTTTGTGCGTCAAGGTTTGGTTTTGCAAATGATTATGGCATTGAAGCAGATTTGTAACCACCCGACACAATTTTTGAAAAACAATGTCCTCGACCCTGCTTTGAGTGGGAAAATGGAATTGTTGTTTGATAAATTAGACAGCATTCTTGAAAGCGGGGAGAAAGTGTTGATCTTCACTCAATATACCGAAATGGCGAAACTGATAAAGCACTTTGTAACCGAGCGTTACCAAGAAGAACCTCTTTATTATCACGGTGGTTCCACATTAAAACAACGTAAAGAAATGGTAGATAGTTTTCAGAATAACCGAGCCGATAAAATATTCATCCTGTCTTTAAAAGCAGCAGGAACTGGGCTGAACTTAACCGCAGCCAATCACGTAATTCACTATGACTTATGGTGGAATCCGGCGGTGGAAGCACAAGCAACCGATCGGGCTTACCGAATTGGCCAAAAAAGCAATGTCATGGTGCATCGATTTATCACCAAAAACACTTTTGAGGAGAGGATAAACGAAATGATTCAATCCAAAAAAGCCCTTGCCGAAATGACTGTTTCTACTGGAGAAAACTGGATTGGGAACTTGAGTAATAAAGAGTTGAGGGAGTTATTTGAAGGGTAGGGATATTTTATAAATTATTTCAATTATAATCATGAAATTACAGGAGAGTAAATAAGGAGGGTCAAAAGATATAAGTTGCTTTATTCTTAGCGAATAGCCCATAAAAACAGAGCTTTACAATGGTTTGTAGGCTAGAGGAAGCCGATTTCAAATATAAAGAATAAACCTTGGAGAATTCGGAGTGGATAAACCCACCAAATTGACGTGTGCTCTATGTAATATTTCCATAACTTGTATTAAGTAATATTTAAGTGCCATGGCAGAACATAATGAATTAGGAGAGTTGGGGGAAGAGATGGCGGTAGATTACCTGTCCAGTCTTGGCTATACCATTTTGGAAAGGAACTATCGCTTTGATCGTGCCGAGGTGGACATCATTGCGCAGGACAAAGAGCAAATTGTAATTGTTGAGGTTAAAACGAGAACCAGCGACTTTTTTGGAGATCCCCAAGAATTTGTCAGTCCAGGGAAAATTAAACAAGTAGTAAAAGTAGCGGACCACTATTTAATCTCCAAAGAGATCGATATGGAAGCTCGGTTTGATATTGTTGCCATATTGGTAAACAAGAAAAAAGAAGAAATAGAGCATTTTATCGATGCCTTTTATCATTTTTAAAATCTTCCCAATTGCTTTTAATCGTCTAGCAAATGCTCAAAATACTTAAGTTTGTTGATTACTGCTTCTACCGATTTCATCGAGCTGATTTTCAAT
>DATGMW010000038.1:0-8584 GCA_035307105.1 Flavobacteriaceae bacterium | reverse complement strand
AGTAATCTTTGAGCCACAAGATGATTTTATTCTAGAAGCTATATAAATACAAAGCTATATAATACAAAAAAGGTCTTAAGCTACTACACTTAAGACCTTTTTTGATAATATTAAATCAATGTCTATCAGCAATTAAAGGCTGATTCCCACTGGCAATAAGTCGTTGTATTTTCTGCGGTTTTTACGCATAAATAAGACAACCTCTGGACTTGTAGGCATTAGGCTAATTCCTCTGGTTTTAACTTCATCGAAAACAGCCTTAATAAATACATCTTGTAGTCCAAGTTCTTCCATTTGCTCTGGCATTTCATACTTGGTCAAAAAGATTTTTCTGTCCTGCAGGGAGTATTCTATTCTGGCTTTTCCACCTTCTCCTTCTAATTCAAATTGTCTTAAGAACTCATTGTCTTTAATTTCTACATCTTCCATCGTAATTGTATTTGTATTAATAAATCTTAACGCATTATAGTATTACTATCGATACACAAGTCTCGTAGTTATAAAGTGTTGGTAAACTTTATAAAGTTAATTCTAATCAATAGGTTTGTAGCAAGCATAATTTACTTATTGTTAACTTGCATTTTAATCTAAAATAAGCTTTTATAATCAACTAGGTTTTTCGTAAATTATTGCATAATAAAAAACGATAATCAACTTAGTTATTATTGTCTAAATAAAAAATTATCGCATTTAACCAATAAGTGGCATGGCACTATATTTTAAATAAGGCTTCGTTGTTATGTTCTGCGTATAATATCACAAAGGATAATAATAGAACACAGTTACAAATTTACGAAAAATATTGCACAATCCTCTTAAAATCATTTTAGTTTGACTGAAAAACAACTGAAGACTATCTATTTTGTGCCTGGAATGGCAACAGATAAGGCAATATTCGAGAGAATACGATTGCCAGATTCAAAATATCAATACTATGTTTTAGAATGGCTCATACCTGAAGATAATGAGCCGCTAGAGGATTACGTAAAGCGAATGGCGAAGGACATAAAACATAGCAATCCCATACTTATAGGAGTTTCTTTTGGTGGCGTTGTTGTTCAGGAAATGGCAAAGATAATTCCTGTAGATAAAACAATTATTATTTCTAGTGTAAAAAGTCGTAAGGAATTTCCTCGTTATATGCGTTTTGGGTCTTTTACTAAACTGTATAGACTTCTTACAGCTTCTGGAATTCTCAGCATTTCCGATTTAGGGAAATTAGGTTGGACTTCTAGAGCCCGAAAACGTTTGCGTAAAATGCAAGTATATTTAAATGTTCGAGATGAGAAATATTTAGCTTGGGCTATAAAAAATATGGTGGAGTGGGACCGAGAAACGGAAGATCCTAAAGTTTATCATATACATGGGACTAGAGATGAGGTGTTTCCTATCAAGTACATCGGAAAATGTCAGAAAATTAAAAGAGGTAGACATGCAATGATACTCGAAAAAACACCGAGTGTAGTGGAAGAGATGTTGAAAATTATAGAAGCCTAAGGTCGAAAACTTAACTTTACTGAAATATAAGATTAGGTATAGAACCTGTATATTTACAGATACTATTTATTAAAATAATTTAATTATGAATTCTTGGAGGAAATTAGGGCTGATTGCAGTTTTACTGATTGTAGGTTCGTTATTGATATTTAGCGTACAAGAACCGCCAAACGAAACTACAGCAAAGAAAAAAATATATAATGATTATAGGATATATGCATTACCATTACCAGAAATAATGGACTTTGCTGGAGAGCCTGTGCCGTTGGATAAACCTGATATCCGTGAGCGAATGGATAGAGAGTTGTTGGTCAATGCTTATTGGCAATCCAATGGGTTATTGATTTTTAAGCGTGCAAATAAGTTTTTCCAAATTATAGAGCCATTGCTTAAAGAGAATAACCTTCCAGATGACTTTAAATATTTAGCCATTGCCGAGAGCGGATTATTAGATGCTCGCTCACCAGCTGGAGCCGTTGGATTTTGGCAGTTTATGCCAGCTACAGCAAAGGAATATGGATTGGAGGTAAATGAATTTGTGGACGAACGTTACAATCTAGAACTTACTACTAAGGCAGCCGCGAAATACTTGATTAGTGCAAAAGAACATTTCGGAAATTGGACTTTGGCCGCTGCAGCTTATAACGCTGGTAGGAATGGAATAGGGCGACAGATAGTAAGACAAAAAACCGAGAACAACTATTACGATCTTCTGCTTAATCAAGAAACAAGTCGCTATATGTTTCGAATTCTAGCATTTAAGGAGATAATGTCGAATCCAAAAGCATACGGATTTCATTTCAACGAGTCTGACTTATACCAGCCGGTTCCAGTAAAGAAAGTAAAAGTAACTACGACTATAGAGGATTTGGTTGACTTTGCATATGATCACGGTATAAACTATAAAATACTTAAAATTCACAACCCTTGGTTGCGAGATACAAAATTACCTAATAGCTCTGGAAAAACTTATTACATAGAAATTCCTGAGCCTGGATATTATTAGATCTTTAGAATAAGATTTAATTAAAAGCCACTGTTTATCATGATAAACAGTGGCTTTTAATTAAATTCAATATGGGATTGATTTTCTGAGTCTTGTTTATAAATTTTTGAATAACACTCTTCTTGGCCTAAACTAGTTGCATAAGCTATTTGTTCCAAAATATTATTATAAATCTCTGTGTTAAATACAATCATATTTTATCTAAATTCTTAGTGTTGCTTTTTGCAATTTAAATTACGTAATTTTGATAGATTGCATTTTTGATGTAATTTTTGTCTTATCATAAACTTATGTATGTCCAGTTTACAAACGCCTATAGAATACCTAAAAGGAGTTGGTCCCTATCGTGCAGCACTATTAAAAAGTGAGTTGGGGCTTCATACGTACCAAGATTTACTGCATTTTTTCCCCAATAGGTATTTAGACCGAACCAAATATTATCTAATATCAGAATTGCGAGCCGAAAATGCAGAAGTGCAGGTAATAGGTAACGTGGTAAGATTAGAAGAAATATCGCAAAAGCACGGCAGTAGGTTAGTGGCTTTATTTCAAGATGCCAAAGGGAATACCATGGAGTTAGTCTGGTTCCGAGGGCATAAATGGATACGAGAAAATATAAAGTCCAATACGCCTTATGTTATTTTTGGGAAGCTAAATTGGTTTAAAGGAAAGGTGTCCATGCCACATCCAGAAATGGAGTTACTAACCGAACATCAAAAAAACATTAAAGCAGGACTACATGCTATCTATCCATCTACGGAGAAATTAAGCAAAGCAAGAATAAGTAATAAACTATTCAGTGACTTGATTGAAAAGCTGATAAAATCCTATGCGAAACATATCACCGAGTCTTTATCGGACAGTATTATTCAGGATTTAAACTTGATTTCTAAGAAAGCTGCATTGTGGCATATACATTTCCCTAAGAATCAAGAGGCATTAGTCCGCGCACAACAACGCCTTAAGTTTGAAGAGCTGTTTTATATTCAATTACAACTAGTTCGTAAAAAAGTGTTGCGTCAGGCAAAAATAAAGGGCTATCCCTTTGAAAAGATAGGAGAGAATTTTCTTGGTTTTTATGAAAATCATTTGCCTTTTGAATTGACCAATGCACAAAAGCGAGTGGTACGAGAAATTCGAAAAGACCTGGCAAGCACTGCACAGATGAACCGTTTGTTACAAGGCGATGTAGGTAGTGGTAAAACCATAGTGGCATTCTTGTCTATGTTGGTAGCTATAGATAATGATTTTCAAGCGTGTTTGATGGCACCTACAGAAATATTGGCAACACAACATTATCAAGGATTAAAAGAGTTTTGCGACACCATTGGGGTAACGATAAACATATTAACAGGTTCTGCTACGGCAAAAGAACGTAGAGAGATTCATGCAACATTAGAGTCTGGAGAATTACAGATTTTAGTCGGCACACATGCCTTGTTAGAAGACAAAGTTAAGTTTGCCAATCTTGGGTTTGCAATTATTGATGAGCAACACCGGTTTGGAGTGGAGCAACGTAGCAAACTTTGGCATAAAAATGAATTGCCACCACATATTTTAGTGATGACCGCCACCCCGATTCCGCGAACTTTGGCTATGAATTTATATGGAGATTTGGATATAAGTGTGATCGACGAACTTCCTCCGGGGAGAAAATCCATAAAAACCTTGCATAAATTCGACTCCAATCGATTGGCTATTCAAGGACTAATTCGAACAGAAATCGCCAAAGGCAGACAAGTATATGTAGTGTATCCACTTATTGAAGAAAGTGAGGTTTTGGAATATAAAAATTTAATGGAAGGTTATGAAAGCCTTTCACGTGATTTTCCAATGCCAGAATATCATATTTCCGTAGTGCATGGCCAGATGAGCGCCGCGGATAAAGAATATGAAATGCAACGCTTTGCTAGTGGAAAAACCAATATTATGGTAGCTACAACGGTTATAGAAGTTGGGGTGAACGTTCCCAATGCCTCGGTGATGATTATAGAAAGCGCCGAGCGTTTTGGTTTATCACAACTACATCAATTACGAGGTAGAGTAGGGCGTGGTGCCGAACAAAGCTACTGTGTATTGGTAACAGGATATAAATTATCTGACGATTCTAAAGTGCGAATGAAAACGATGGTAGATACCAACGATGGATTTAAAATAGCGGAGGTAGATTTAAAACTTCGGGGCCCTGGCGACCTTATGGGTACCCAACAAAGCGGCGTGCTAAACCTGCGAATTGCCGATATTGTAAAAGACGGAGTAATCCTACAAGAAGCCAGAAAGCAAGCATTGTTGCTTATGAAGTCCGATCCAGAATTAAAGTCTAAAGACAATGAGCCTATTCGTAATACCTATGAACAGGTAATGCGTTTTAAGAATATTTGGAGTTATATTTCCTAATATGGTTAATTCCTTATAGGTATTTGTATTTTTTTAAAGCAATTTAAAATATAAAAGAAGTAGTATCTAAAGTTTTTTGAGATTATTCAATAGTTGAAATTAGGATTATCTGCTAAGAATTCACTTCAAAGTATACTTACAAAATAGTATCTTTGCCTTTTGTTTAGAAAATAGAAATATGAAAATATCGTATAACTGGATCAAGCAATTTTTAACTATTGATTGGCCAGCAGAAAAAGCGGGAGAAGTTTTAACAGACTTAGGTTTGGAGGTTGAAGGCTTAGAGTCTTTTACCAATATTCCAGGAGGTCTAAAAGGGATTGTAGTAGGAGAGGTTCTTACTTGTAAACAACATCCTAATGCAGATAGGCTAAAACTTACTGAGGTTTCTATTGGTCAAGAAAAACCTCTACAGATTGTTTGTGGTGCTCCAAATGTAGCAGTAGGACAAAAAGTAGCGGTAGCGATAATAGGCGCTAAGTTGATTACGGAAGATGGAGAAGAATGGGAGATAAAGAAAGGAAAAATCCGTGGCGAAGAGAGTTATGGTATGATATGCTCGGAAGTGGAATTACATGTCGGTAAGGATAGCTCTGGAATTTTAGTGCTATCGGAAGATGCGGTAGTAGGAGCAGATTTAAGTACAATATATGAAGTGGAGGAGGACCAAGTTTTTGAAATCGGTCTGACGCCAAATCGCGCAGATGCTATGAGTCACCTAGGGGTGGCAAGGGATTTAAGCGTAGGGCTTAGACAAAAAGAGATGTCTTTAAAAGTAAACACACCTTCTGTAAGCAGCTTCCGCATAGATCAACGCACAAAGAAAATTGCAATAAAAGTTGACGATTCGGAAAAAGCACCACGTTATATGGGAGTGACTATAACTGGAATAAAAGTAGGAGAATCACCAGCTTGGTTACAAAATAGGCTGAAGTCTATAGGGATTGCTTCTATAAATAATGTGGTAGATGTTACCAACTACGTGCTGCATGAACTAGGACAACCCTTACATGCTTTTGATGCTTCAAAAATTGCTGGAGATCAAGTGGTTGTTCAAACACTAGCGAAAGGAACCAAGTTTACTACCCTAGATGGTGTAGAGCGTACGCTTAATGGGAAGGAACTCATGATTTGTGATGCAGAAAAACCAATGGCTCTTGCTGGTGTTTTTGGAGGAGAAGGTAGTGGGGTTACGAACTATACCTCAGAGGTTTTTCTAGAAAGCGCTTATTTTGATCCAGTTTCTATACGTAAAGCAGCCAATTATCATGGGTTGAATACCGATGCCTCTTTCCGATTTGAGAGAGGAGTAGATCCAAATATCACAGAGTATGCACTTATGCGTGCAGCAAATCTTATAAAGGAAATTGCTGGTGGTGAAGTAGCAAGCGATATCATAGATGTTTACCCGAAAAGAATAGACGACCATCAAGTATTCATCAACTACAAAAACATCAAACGTATTGTAGGAGAAGAGATACCAGAAGAAAAAATTAAAAGTATTCTATCTGGATTAGAGATTAAGATAAATAACGTAACCGAATCTGGCTTAGGAGTTACCATTCCCGCTTATCGAAATGATGTGGTTCGTGAGATAGATGTGGTAGAGGAAATACTGCGTGTCTATGGCTATAATAAAATTGCTATTCCAGAAAAACTTCGTACCTCTACAACCCACGCTATAGAATCTTCGGATTTTAAGCTAGAAAATACGGTTGGAGATCACTTGGCTTCTCTTGGGTTTACCGAGATGCTAGCCAATTCGCTGAGCTGTCCGGAGTATACCGATCTGGTTTCGGATTTAAATAAAGAACAGAATGTAGAGCTGCTTAATCCATTGAGTAAAGAGCTTTCTGTATTGCGCCAGTCCATGATTTTTGGAGGTTTAGAAGCATTGGCATACAATGCCAATCGACGCGTTCAAAACTTGAAGTTATTTGAGTTTGGAAAAACCTATCATAAGTATCCAAAAGGAAGAGTAGAGAGAAAGCGTTTGTCTATCCTTCTTTCCGGAAACAAAACGGCTGCAAATTGGACTACAACTGCTATTCCAACAGATTTCTTTTATCTAAAAGGGGTGGTATACTCGCTTTTAGAGAAGGTAGGAGTAACGGAGGTAGAGGAGATAGAAACAAATAATGCTATTTTCTCTGAAGGATTAGAACTTCAGAAAAATAAACAGACCATAGTGGAGTTTGGATTGGTACAAACAAAATTAAGCAAGGCGTTCGATGTGGATAAACAGGTGTATTTTGCAAAGATACACTGGGAAGAGTTGTTTGAAATAACAAAGAAGAAAAGCTTTACGCTACAGCCGATTCCAAAATATCCGAAAGTAAAACGAGACTTTGCATTATTGGTAGACGAGTCAGTACGATTTGAAGATTTAAGGAGTGCAGCCAAAAAAGTGGGCTCCAAATTGCTTAAAGAAGTCAGTTTGTTCGATGTGTATACGGGAGACAGCTTGCCAGAAGGCAAAAAGTCTTACGCGCTTAGCTTTACATTATTGGATAAGGAAAAAACTTTAACCGATAAACAAATTGATGGCTTGATGAAAAAACTACAAAAGACTTTCGAGAGCAATTTCGATGCAAGTCTTAGACAAGCATAAGAGAAGATAGAATAAATTCAAAACTAAAAAGCCCTTTGTAATGATACGAAGGGCTTTTTTAATTCTTTTGTTTGTACATTCCAGCAAATAGAAAATTGGATTTAACTTCACACGTTCTGCCTAAGATAGTTCATTGTAAGAGTCTATTGCTTAGACATTATTGCAAATATGGAAACATGCGTTAATTCGCTTTTTATGATATTTATTATTAAAAAAAGAGTAATTTTATAAGACAAGCAAATTAAAAAGTCTGGATTATGAGAAACGTTGTTTATTTATTATTTATAATATTGCCACTTAGTTTATTGTCTTGCTCTAGTGATGACGATAGCGGAACTTCTTCTGAAATTGTTGGGAAGTGGATGAATGCCGAAATACATATAGAGGGGGAGTATGTTGTGGCTGGTATGGGGACCGCTACAATGACTGGGATAGCGACCGATAATGACCCAGAAAACTATACTGTATTTCATGCGGATAACACCTTAGAAACACATCCAAAGCCAATGGAAATGATGATTATGGTAACGATTATGGGAGTAGAGGAAGCCTATGAACAAGAAGTTAATATCGACATACCACAATTTGGACAATGGCAAAAAGAAGGCGATACGCTTACTATTTCCTCCGAAGGAGAAACCTGGGATTATACCATTGAAATGCTTAATGCAAGTACTTTGAAAATCTCTACAGATACTATTTATACGGAACTTCCTACAGAAGGAGGCTTGGAGCTTCCCGACCTTGATACTTTTAAAATGACCATTGTATTTAGCAGACTTTAAGCATTGATTAAAATAAAGATGGTGTGTAATAGCTTGCTAGTACACACCATTTTTAATATGAAACTCATGGAATTTCTACCACAATTTAGCCACTTCTTCCTTTAAGTATAGCATAGCCTGATGGGAGGGGGCTACATTATTAAAATATTTACCCAAGAGTTCTTCTCTAAATTTATTGGGGTGGGCTACGTTGTTTTCTCTCACCGTATTTCTAATCACTTGAATAGTAGCGTTTTTAGCAGTTAGAATAAGATTCCAAGCGTCTTTGCTTATATATATTTGTTGTGT
>DATGMW010000037.1:0-2081 GCA_035307105.1 Flavobacteriaceae bacterium | reverse complement strand
TGGAATGCCAATTGAAAAAGTAGTAGAACTAATCAACAGTTTGCAATTGGATAGCGAATCTATTAATACTTGGAAAAATGGTGTCGCAAGAGCGCTTAAACGCTATATTGAAGATGGTACCCAAGCAGCAAAAGAAAAGTGCTTGAGCTGTAACTCCAAGAACCTTATCTACCAAGAAGGATGCTTAACATGTAAAGACTGCGGGTCTTCTAAATGTGGATAGTTAATTAGAAAATATTTTATATTTAAAAACCGAGATCGTAACTGATTTCGGTTTTTTGTTTGCTATTAGTTGTCAGAAAATTGCTTTTAATACCAAGTCAGTATGGCAAATAACGAGCTGATAGAAATAACCACCCAAAGAATAATGCCTAAAATCATAGGTTTGACTCCCGCAGATTTTACACGATCTTTAGACAAGCTAGTCCCGATTAAGAATAAGGTCAATACCAATAGTACTCGCGATATGCTTGATATTGTAAGAGATAGCGATTCAGGAAATGAAGTATAGGTGTTGATCATTATAGCTAAAAGGAAAAGAAAAATAAACCAAGGTATTTTTATTCCTTTTCCCTTCCCTTTAAATAAGATCATGGAAAATAAGGATAACGGAATAATCCATAAGGCTCTAGCTAGTTTTACTGTAGTTGCAATACGCAAAGCTTCATTACCATAAGCTTGAGCTGCTCCAACCACCGAACTGGTATCGTGAATGGCAATGGCGGCCCACAAACCAAAATGATGTTGCGATAGTTCTAGAAGCGTTCCAATATAGGGGAAGAGTAGTAGTGCAATGGCATTTAAAATAAAAACAACTGCCAAAGCAATCGAAATGTTTTCGCTTTTTGATCGGATAACCGGTGCTACTGCAGCGATAGCACTGCCACCACAAATAGCTGTTCCAGAAGAGATAAGGTGAGTTAGTTTTTTATCTAATTTAAAGACTTTACCTAATGCAAATCCAAGGCTTAAGGTAATAATTATAGAAAATAGAGTGAGTAGGAAACCATCTTTTCCTGCAGCTAGTGCATTGTCCATCTGCATGCCAAATCCTAGACCTACAATAGCAATTTTTAAAAGCCACTTAACTGCCTCTTGACTTAAACTCGGAAAAGGGTGTTTAAAAAACAATGCATATACAATTCCCAAAGTTAATGCAATGGGACTGTTTATAAGTCCAGATAAACTAAGTAGGATTAAAATAAAAAAGAAAATCTTACTCGACAAGGAGGAAGTGGTCATTTGGAATGTATTTCCTGCAAATATCTAACTTATAATTAGATAATCTAGATATGAATTTGTGATATACTATAACAACAAGTTATAACACATGGGTCTTATATTCAGATTTAAAGAAGGATTTTAGTGTAGTTATCGCTTTGGTGTGAATGCCGTGTAACGTTGCAAAATAAAATACGCGTTGCATATCCAATTTTTGAATATCTATAATACGGAATTTGTTGCTGTGCAATTCCTTAGCAATGGAATGTATAGAAAGAAAAGCAAAGCTATTGCTATGCAAGAGATAGGTTTTAATGCTTTCGGAACTACCCAGAATCATATCTACTTTTAGATTTACAGGGTTTATTTGATTTGACTTTAAACTTTGTTCAATGATTCTTCTAGTACCCGAACCTTCTTCTCTCATTACTAGTGGTAAGTGTATTAATTGATCCATGGTAATTCCTTTAGTATCGATTAGTGTATCGTTGTTGGCCTTGGTTACCAAAACAATTTCGTCCTTTACAAAGGTTTCGTAATGAATGGATGGATGAGAAGGGGAGCCTTCTGTAAAACCTAAAGAAATTTTCTTGTCCAAAAGCAAAGCTTCTATGTTCTCGGAATTACCATTTAAAAGTTCAAAATCTGTATCTGGATAATTCGCTCTTAGGTTAAAAAATAGCGTAGGGAGTAAATATTGTGCAATAGTTGTACTAGCGCCCATTGCTATTTTCTTAGGGAAAACCTTGTTGAAATGCTGAAAGTTGGTTTCCAGCTCCTGATAAAGTTCTAAGATTCTATTGGTATAATTAAGGAATAATTCTCCCTCATCCGTAAGGCTTATTTTATTCCCTAATCGA
>DATGMW010000036.1:0-14793 GCA_035307105.1 Flavobacteriaceae bacterium | reverse complement strand
ATTCATGAGATCAGACGCCCAGAGGTAGATTCGTATCTTGTAGGTTCTAGCGTTGCTAGACAAATCGAGAGCCGTATCTCTTACCGTAGAGCAATCAATATGGCAATTGCAGCAGCAATGCGTATGAATGCAGAAGGGATCAAGATTCAGATATCTGGACGACTTAATGGAGCTGAAATGGCTCGTACCGAAACCTATATGGAAGGACGTATTCCATTGTCTACATTCCGTGCAGATATCGACTACTCGTTGGTAGAGGCACATACTTCTTATGGAAGAATGGGAATAAAAGTATGGATAATGAAGGGCGAAGTGTACGGCAAGAGAGACCTCTCACCTCTTGTAGGACTATCCAAAAAAGGTGGAAGACCAGGAGGTGGAGCAGGAGCAAAACGAGGTGGTAGAAAATCACGTCGTAGAAAGTAATCTTTTAAATCAGAAACAATGTTACAACCTAAAAGAACAAAATACCGCAAAATGATGAAGGGCCGTATGAAAGGCAATGCTGGTAGAGGTACGCAGCTTGCTCACGGTGTCTTTGGTATTAAATCTTTGGAGCCTGTCTTAATGACGTCACGTCAAATTGAGGCAGCACGTATTGCGGCGACCCGCTATATGAAGAGAGAGGGTTCTCTGTGGATCATGGTATTCCCAGATAAACCAATTACCAAAAAACCTTTAGAGGTTCGTATGGGTAAAGGAAAAGGTCCATTAGACCATTACGCAGCAGTTGTTAAACCAGGAAGAGTGATTCTCGAAGTATCTGGTGTATCAATGGAAGTTGCAAAAGAAGCGCTTCGCTTGGCATCACAGAAATTGCCTGTAAAAACGAAGTTTATCGTTTCTAGAGAATATCAAGCTTAATTTCTTAGATAATTAGAATTATGAAACAAGCAGAAGTAAAAGAAGCATCGACAGCAGACTTAAGTGAAAAACTTGCTGAGCTGAGAGCAACGTTCTCGGACTTGAGAATGGCACACGCTATTTCTCCATTAGAGAATCCTATTCAATTAAGAACACATAGAAGATCTATAGCAAGAATAGAGACGGAAATAACTAAAAGAGACGTACAATAGTACATAGCTGAAAGATGGAAAAAAGAAATATTAGAAAAGAACGTATAGGAATAGTAACCAGCAACAAAATGGAAAAATCCATTGTTGTTTCAGAAGTGAAAAAGGTGAAACACCCAATGTATGGTAAGTACGTTACCAAGACAAAAAAATACGTGGCACACGACGAAAAAGACGATTGCAACGAAGGGGACATGGTAAGGATCTCGGAAACAAGACCTTTAAGTAAAACCAAGAATTGGAGACTAGTCGAAATAATCGAAAGAGCTAAGTAATTATGATACAACAAGAATCAAGACTAAGAGTTGCAGATAATACCGGAGCACGTGAGGTTTACACCATCCGTGTACTAGGAGGTACTAAGAAAAAGTACGCTTCTGTAGGTGATAAAATTGTCGTTAGTGTAAAAGAAGCTACGCCAAATAGTGCTGTAAAGAAAGGAACTGTATCTACCGCTGTAATAGTTCGTACTTCAAAAGAAGTTAGAAGATCAGACGGTTCGTACATACGCTTTGATGATAACGCATGTGTTCTATTAAACCCACAAGGGGAGATGAGAGGTACACGTGTTTTTGGTCCAGTAGCAAGAGAACTACGCGACAATAAATTTATGAAAATAGTATCACTAGCACCAGAAGTGCTTTAATACGGAAACGAAATGGCAAAGCTTAAAATAAAAGCAGGTGATAACGTAATAGTAATTGCTGGTAGAGACAAAAACAAAACCGGTACTGTATTACGAGTTTTCCCTGAAACTAACAAAGCAATTGTAGAAGGAGTGAACATTGTACAAAAGCACGAGAAACCAAGTGCTAGCAATCCGCAAGGAGGCATCGTACAAAAAGAAACTTTAATTCAGATTTCAAATATAGCTGTAGTAGACCCTAAGACAAAAAAGGCTACCAAAATCGGTTATAGAGTAGAAGATGGTAACAAAATACGATTTGCTAAAAAATCGAATCAAGCATTATAGTTATGGGGTATATACCAAGACTAAAGGAAGAGTATAGAGATAGGGTAACAAAGGCCCTGATAGAAGAGTACAACTATCAAAATGTAATGGAAGTTCCAAAGCTAGAAAGCATCGTTATATCGAGAGGTGTAGGAGAAGCTGTAGCAGACAGAAAACTGATAGATCACTCTATAGAAGAATTAACCCAGATTGCGGGTCAAAAAGCGATAGCAACTTACTCTAAGAAAGACGTTGCAAGCTTTAAACTACGTAAAGGGATGCCAGTAGGAGTAAAAGTTACCCTGCGTGGAGATAGATTGTATGATTTTTTAGATAAACTTATTACCGCATCGCTACCGCAAGTTAGAGATTTTCAAGGTATTAAGGCTACCGGTTTCGACGGAAGAGGAAACTACTCCTTAGGAATTACGGAGCAGATTATCTTCCCTGAAATCAATATCGATAAAGTAAGGAGAGTTCAAGGGATGAATATTACCTTTGTAACTTCCGCAAATACCGATCAGGAAGCGAAATCATTATTAACACAACTAGGATTACCTTTTAAAAAGAAATAATAGATGGCGAAAGAATCAATGAAAGCTCGCGAGCGTAAGAGACGAAAAACGGTTGCAAAATATGCCGAAAAACGTAAAGCTCTTAAAGAAGCTGGCGATTACGAAGGATTACAAAAACTACCAAGAGACGCTTCTCCAGTGCGACTACACAATCGTTGTGGAATTACTGGTAGGCCGAGAGGATATATGAGACAATTTGGCGTATCGCGCGTTACATTCCGCGAATTAGCAAATAATGGTCTTATTCCAGGGGTTAGAAAAGCAAGCTGGTAAACTAAAAAATAAGAGAAATGAATATTGATCCAATAGCCGATTTTCTAACTAGAATTAGAAACGCAATAAATGCTGGCCACAGAGTGGTTGAAATACCAGCATCTAACTTAAAAATAGAAATCACTAAGATTCTATTTGACCAAGGATTCGTGCTTAGCTACAAAGTAGAGCGCGATAAAGGGCCGCAAGGAACTATAAAAATCGCACTTAAGTACGATAAAGAAACAAAGGAGTCTGTTATTAAAGAACTTCAAAGAATAAGTAAACCAGGTTTACGTAAGTATGCTAGTTCTACCGAAATGCCACGTATTTTAAATGGCTTGGGAATTGCTATAGTCTCTACCTCTCATGGATTGATGACTGGAAAGCAAGCACAAGCACAGAACGTGGGTGGAGAACTATTATGTTACGTTTACTAATAAAAGAGAACTATGGCAAGAACAGGTAAAAATCCAATTTCTATTCCACAGGGAGTTACTGTAACGCAAAAAGGCGATACGGTTACTATAAAAGGAAAGCTTGGAGAATTAAAGCAAGATATCTTTGGTGTTACTTTGGAGGTAGGTGAAACAGAACTAATTGTAGATCGTGTTTCTGATGCTCAAGAACATCGTGCAGCACACGGTTTGTATCGCTCCCTAATAGCAAACATGGTAGAGGGTGTTACAAATGGCTGGACCAAAGAACTAGAGTTAGTAGGAGTTGGTTACAGAGCTACTAACGAAGGGCAAGTATTAGACTTGGCACTAGGTTTTTCTCACAATATCGTTATCGATGTAGCACCAGAGGTGAAAATCGAAACGGTTACAGAAAGAGGTAAAAACCCAAGAATTAAATTAACCTCACACGACAAACAACTTGTAGGACAAGTAGCGGCTAAAATCCGTGCTTTCCGTAAGCCAGAGCCATATAAAGGTAAAGGAATTAAGTTTGTAGGTGAAGAATTAAGAAGAAAAGCAGGTAAATCTGCATAAGATATAAAGTTATGGCATTATCTAAAATCGAAAAAAGAAATCGCATTCGCAATAGAGTTCGTAAAGCGATTTCTGGCACACCAGAAAGGCCTCGTCTAGCTGTATTCAGAAGCAACAAAGAAATCTACGCACAACTTATCGATGACGTAGCTGGAAAAACGTTGACTTCTGTATCCTCAAGAGACAAGGACATCACTGTAAAAGGAACCAAAAAAGAAGTAGCTTTTGCTGTAGGAAAGTCTATAGCCAAAAAAGCCTCCGAATTAGGAGTCGATTCAATATGTTTCGATCGAGGAGGGTACCTTTATCATGGTAGAGTTAAATCATTAGCAGACGGGGCACGTGAAGGTGGCCTTAAATTCTAGAAGTATGAATCGAGATTATAAGAATATAGAAATTGTTAAACCAGCTGGTCTTGATCTAAAAGATCGTCTAGTGGCCATCCAAAGAGTTACTAAGGTAACCAAAGGTGGTAGAACTTTCGGATTCTCTGCTATTGTAGTAGTAGGAAATGGAGATGGCGTAGTTGGTCAAGGACTAGGGAAGTCAAAAGATGTTGCTACCGCAATTGCAAAAGGAATCGACGACGCTAAGAAGAACCTGGTTAGGATACCACTTCAAAAACAAACCATACCACACGAGCAAAAAGGAAGACACTCTGGAGCTAGAGTTACTTTGCTTCCAGCAGCACCAGGTACAGGAGTTATTGCAGGAGGACCGGTACGTGCAGTATTGGAATCAGTAGGGATACATGATATACTGTCGAAATCCCAAGGATCTTCCAACCCACATAACGTAGTTAAAGCTACATTCGATGCTTTACTACAGTTACGCAGCGCACAAACGATTGCTAAGCAACGTGGAATTTCGCTAGAGAAATTATATAAAGGATAATTAAGAATAATAAAATGGCAAAAATTAGAATTACACAAGTACGCAGTACTATAGGTCGTACTAAAAAACAGGAGGCCACTTTGGAGTCGCTAGGACTTAGAGGAATTGGTAAGTCTGTAGAGCACGAAGAGATGCCAAATATTCTTGGTATGATAAAAAAAGTTAGTCACCTGGTTTCAGTAGAAACTATATAAGATAAACGTAATGGATTTAAGTAATTTAAAACCAGCAGTTGGTTCCACTAAAAACCCTGGTAAGCGTATAGGACGTGGACAAGGTTCAGGAAAAGGAGGAACTGCTACTCGAGGTCACAAAGGAGCAAAATCCCGTTCAGGGTATGCTAAGAAAGCTGGATTTGAGGGTGGACAGATGCCACTTCAGATCAGACTTCCAAAATTTGGGTTTACAAATCGCAACAAAGTTACCTATGCAGTAGTGAATTTAGACACTTTGCAAAATTTATTTGATGAAAAGAAGATAAATGACGTTGTAGATTTCGAAACTTTTGTAAATTTGCGCCTTGCAAGAAAAAACGAGGTAATTAAAATCCTTGGTAGAGGAGAGCTAAAAGCCAAATTAAAAATATCGGCACATAAGTTTACCGCAACAGCCAAAGAGGCAATCGAAGCTGCAGGTGGTGAAGTAATAACATTGTAATTTTTTAGTAAGGATGAAAATTATTGAGACCTTAAAAAATGTATGGAGAATAGAAGAACTTAGAAACCGTATTATGGTTACTCTAGGTCTTCTATTGGTGTATCGTTTTGGTGCGCAAATTGTTTTACCAGGGATCGACGCCTCCAAATTGGCTGAATTCGCAGGTAATTTTGAAGGTGGTATAGGGGGATTATTAAATGCTTTTACAGGGGGAGCTTTCGCTAATGCCTCTGTTTTCGCATTGGGTATTATGCCTTATATCTCTGCCTCCATCGTGGTTCAATTAATGCAAATTGCAGTTCCTTATCTTCAAAAACTACAAAAGGAAGGAGAGAGTGGAAGACGTAAAATCAACCAAATTACCAGATGGCTTACTATAGCGATCTGTTTGGTGCAAGCGCCTTCTTACTTAGCTGGCTTACCAGCAATGGGAGTTCCAGCCGATGCGTTTGTTCTAGGACAAACACCAATGTTCTATATCTCTTCTGTAATCATCTTGGTTACAGGTACGATTTTCGCCATGTGGTTAGGTGAGAAAATAACCGATAAAGGGGTGGGTAATGGTATTTCCATACTAATTATGGTTGGTATTATTGCTACGTTACCATTGTCATTTACACAGGAATTCGCTTCTCGTGTATTCGAATCCAACGGTGGGCTACTGATGATATTGATAGAATTAGTGATTTGGTTTATCATTATTATTGCTGCAGTTATGCTTGTTATGGCGGTACGAAAAATACCTGTACAGTATGCAAGAAGAACAGCATCAGGAGGATTTGAGAAAAATATTTTTGGAGCAAGACAGTTCATTCCGCTTAAGGTAAATGCTTCGGGAGTAATGCCGATTATCTTTGCTCAAGCAATTATGTTTATCCCATCTGGATTAGCAAGTCTATTCTCAGAAAATGATGTAGCGCAAACCATACAAGCAAGTTTTGCTGATATGTTTGGCCTATGGTATAACATTACTTTTGCGCTATTGATTATAGTATTTACATTCTTCTACACAGCTATTACGGTTCCTACCAATAAAATGGCAGATGACTTAAAGCGTAGTGGAGGATTTATACCAGGCATCAAGCCAGGAACAGATACGGCAAACTATCTGGACACCATCATGTCTAGAATTACACTTCCAGGATCTGTATTCTTAGCACTATTAGCTATATTTCCAGCAATAATCGTTAAGCTAATGGGTATTCAGGCAGGCTGGGCATTATTTTATGGAGGAACTTCTCTCCTAATTATGGTCGGAGTAGCAATCGATACCGTAGATCAAATTAACTCTTACCTGTTAAACCGTCAGTACGATAGTTTAATGAAGTCAGGTAAAAAAAGAAAAGCAGTAGAATAAATTATGGCAAAACAACCACCAATAGAACAAGATGGTTCGATAGTAGAGGCGTTGTCTAATGCAATGTTTCGCGTTGAATTAGAAAATGGTCATATAGTCACTGCGCATATTTCGGGTAAAATGCGTATGCACTATATAAAATTATTACCCGGAGATAAAGTAAAATTAGAAATGAGCCCTTACGATTTAACAAAGGCTCGTATAACCTATAGATACTAATAAAGATGAAAGTAAGAGCATCGGTAAAGAAAAGAAGCGCCGACTGTAAAATTGTACGCAGGAAGGGACGTTTATATGTAATTAACAAAAAGAACCCAAGGTTTAAACAAAGACAAGGATAATTATGGCAAGAATTGCAGGTGTTGATATCCCACGAAATAAAAGGGGTGTAATCGCGCTAACCTATATCTTCGGAATCGGCAGAAGTCGAGCTCAGGAAATATTGGAAGAAGCCGGAGTAGATCAAAACAAGAAAGTATTAGATTGGAATGACGAGGAGCTAGGTGCGATTCGTACAACCATAGCTAATTACACTATAGAAGGACAACTTCGTAGTGAAACACAGCTGAACATCAAACGTCTTATGGATATAGGATGTTATAGAGGTATTCGTCACAGAAGTGGATTGCCTTTGCGTGGACAGAAAACTAAAAACAACTCTCGTACCCGTAAAGGACGTCGTAGGACAGTTGCGAACAAAAAGAAAATCTAACCACTAAAATTTTGATGTAATGGCAAAAACAACTAAAGGTGCCAAAACTAGAGGCACCAAAAAAAGAAAGGTTAACGTAGAAGCTGTAGGACAAGCATATGTCACCGCTTCGTTTAACAATATAATCGTAACTTTCACCAACAGAAAAGGAGATGTTATCTCTTGGTCATCAGCCGGTAAAATGGGCTTTAGAGGATCTAGAAAAAACACGCCTTACGCAGCTCAAATGGCAGCAGAAGATGCTGGTAGAAAAGCACACGAAGCTGGTTTACGAAAAGTAAAAGTCTATGTTAAAGGACCTGGATCTGGCAGAGAATCAGCCATCCGTTCTATGCATAACTTAGGCGTCGAGGTAACAGAAATCATCGACATTACTCCATTACCACATAATGGTTGTAGACCTCCAAAACGTAGAAGAGTTTAATTCCCTTCCTTAATTATTTAACTAAGGAAATATTCAATAAGTATAAATGAAGGGTATCGAGTTTAAAGGATGTAATTAGAGATAAGACCTTAATTTAAACTCCTCCTTCCAATTAATTTTATTATGGCAAGATATACTGGTCCTAAAACAAAAATAGCTCGTAAATTTGGCGAGGCTATCTTCGGAGACGATAAGTCGTTCGAAAAAAGAAATTACCCTCCAGGTCAACACGGTAACGCCCGTAGACGTGGAAAGAAATCAGAGTACGCAGTACAGCTTCAAGAGAAGCAAAAAGCTAAATATACCTATGGTATTTTAGAGCGTCAATTTAGAAACATGTTTAAGAGTGCAAACTCTGCACCTGGAATTACAGGAGAGGTTCTACTTCAGTACTGTGAGTCTAGATTAGATAACGTGGTATACCGCATGGGAGTTGCTCCTACGCGCGCAGCAGCTAGACAATTAGTTTCTCACCGACACATAACGGTAAATGGAGAGCGAGTAAACATACCATCGTATCGACTTAAAGCAGGAGATGTTGTTGGGGTTAGACCTAAATCTAGATCTCTAGAAGCGATAAAGAGTTCACTAGAAAACGCCGATAAGGTGTATGAGTGGATTACTTGGAATAGCGAAACAATGGAAGGTACATACGTATCTATTCCACAACGTATCCAAATTCCAGAAAACATCAACGAGCAATTAATCGTTGAATTATATTCAAAATAACAATTACAAAGTAGTCATAATATGGCAGTATTTAGTTTTCAGAAGCCTGATAAAGTTATAATGATTAATTCATCCGAATTCCATGGGTCCTTCGAATTCCGACCTCTGGAACCAGGCTTTGGATTAACTATAGGTAATGCTTTAAGGCGCGTATTACTTTCTTCATTAGAAGGGTTCGCTATCACCGCGGTGCGAATAGAAGGGGTAGATCATGAGTTTTCTACTATTGCAGGAGTTGTGGAAGACGTTACAGAGATTATTCTGAACCTCAAGCAAATCCGCTTTAAACAACAAGTAGAAGATGTAGACAATGAGACTGCAACGATTACTATTTCCAAGAAATCGCAACTTACTGCTGGGGATTTTCAACAATTTATCTCAGGATTTGAGGTGTTGAACAAAGATCTAGTGATTTGTAATATGGAGTCTAGCGTTAAACTTAATATAGAGCTTACTATAGAAAAAGGACGTGGCTACATACCTGCTGAAGAAAACAAAAAAGAAAATGCGCCACTGGGCACTATTTTTACAGACTCTATTTTTACGCCAATCAAAAACGTGAAATATGCTGTAGAAGATTACCGAGTGGAACAAAAGACGGATTACGAGAAATTGGTTTTCGAAATTCTTACCGATGGTTCTATCCATCCACAAGATGCTCTTACCGAAGCTGCTAAAATACTAATTCACCACTTCATGCTATTTAGTGATGAGCGTATTACCCTAGAAGCAGACGTAATTGCACAAACCGAAACCTACGATGAGGAGTCGCTACACATGCGTCAACTCCTTAAGACAAAACTTGTAGACTTAGATCTTTCTGTACGAGCGCTTAACTGCTTAAAAGCTGCAGATGTTGAATCTCTTGGCGATTTAGTAGTATACAACAGAAGTGATTTAATGAAGTTTAGAAACTTTGGTAAAAAGTCACTATCTGAGCTAGAAGAAGTAGTTTCTTCAAAAGGACTAGACTTTGGAATGGATCTATCTAAATATAAGCTGGAACTAGACTAACTTTATCAGAATGGTTTACTTAAACCGTCCAAAAAGAACTTCAAAATGAGACATAGAAAAAAAGGAAATAAATTAGGTAGAACCTCGTCGCACCGTGATGCAATGCTTGCAAACATGGGATGCTCACTTATAGAGCATAAGCGCATAAACACTACCGTTACTAAGGCTAAAGCGTTACGACAGTTTATAGAGCCAGTAATTACAAAATCAAAAAATGATACTACACATAATCGCCGTGTTGTGTTTAGCTACTTGCGTCAAAAAGATGCGGTTTCTACACTATTCCGCGAGGTTGCAGTAAAAGTGGGAGATAGACCAGGTGGGTATACTAGAATTATAAAGCTAGGAAACCGTCAGGGAGATAATGCGCCAATGGCAATGATAGAACTGGTAGACTATAATGAGCTCTACAACGCAGGTAAAGCTACTAAGAAACGTGCCACTAGACGTGGAGGGCGAAGAGGCAGTGGTTCAACCGCAGCAACGAGAGAAGAAGAATAAGAAATGTCTATATAAATGGATATTAAAATTAGCACACAGCGTACTTTGTATCTGTGTGCTTTTTTATTTTAAAACCAAAAATTATATTGCCTAAGGCTTCAGATAGCACAACACATTAATATACTTTATTATGCATAGTACAATCAGTAATATAAAAGCGAGACAAATATTTGATTCTCGTGGTAATCCAACGATAGAAGTAGATGTACATACTTCTTGTGGCGCATTAGGTCGCGCAGCAGTACCATCTGGTGCGTCTACAGGGGAACACGAAGCAGTGGAGCTTCGTGATGGAGATAACACTTATATGGGAAAAAGTGTTTTTAGAGCAGTAGAAAATGTGAATACTATTCTATCCGATGCCTTGGTGGGAAGTTCCGTTTTTGATCAAACTTCTATCGATAATAAAATGATTTCTTTAGATGCTACGCCAAATAAGGCTAATCTTGGAGCCAATGCCATACTAGGAGTTTCCTTGGCTGTTGCTAAGGCTGCCGCAAATGCATTGGGTATTCCATTATACCGATACGTCGGAGGGGTGGGAGCTTCAATCTTGCCTGTTCCTATGATGAATATTATAAATGGCGGTTCGCATAGCGATGCACCCATTGCTTTTCAAGAGTTTATGGTGATGCCGGTTACTGCAACCAATTTCGCACAAGCTTTACAGATGGGTAGCGAGATTTTCCATCATCTCAAGGCGGTCTTGCAAGAAAGAAGTTTAAGCACTGCGGTAGGAGATGAGGGCGGATTCGCACCAGAATTAAAAGGAACAGAAGATGCTATTGAGACTATAGAGCTTGCTGTTACCCGTGCCGGATATACCTTTGGCAAAGATATTTTGCTTGCTTTAGATTGTGCTGCTGCGGAGTTTTATAAAGATGGTATGTACGATTATCAGTTATTTGAAGGAGCTTCTGGTAAAAAGCGTAGCTCTGCCGAACAAGTAGATTACTTGGTGTCTCTATGTAAGAAATATCCAATAATTTCTATTGAGGATGGCTTAGATGAGGATGATTGGGATGGATGGAAATTGCTTACCGAAAAGGTAGGAGATCAAGTGCAAATTGTGGGCGATGATTTATTTGTAACAAATGTTGAGCGTTTGGAGCGCGGTATAGAAACCAATACAGCAAACTCCATTCTCATTAAAGTGAATCAAATAGGAACGCTAACCGAAACCATTGCTGCGGTTAATATGGCGCATAAAGCTGGATACACTTCAGTTATGTCTCACCGTAGCGGAGAAACAGAAGACGATACCATTGCTGATTTAGCTGTTGCTCTTAATTGTGGTCAAATTAAAACAGGCTCTATGTCGCGTAGCGATCGTGTTTCCAAATACAATCAATTATTGCGCATAGAAGAAGATTTAGATGGTGCTGGAGTGTATCCGCAAATGAAAGCTTTTAGAGTAAAAGGCTATAAGTAGTCGGTTCTTAAGCTAAATAATTTCATTCGTTATGCGATAAATTGTTTTAGTTATTATAGTTAATTTACAGCAGAAAATCCTACTATAAAACGTCGACATTTTGTATCTTAGCGGTTTAGTATTAGTTCAAAATAAATTCAATATATATATATGTCAAAAATAGCTACACTTGAAATAGGAGGTAAGAAGTATGAGTTACCCGTAATGGTTGGAACAGAAAATGAGATTGCAGTGGATATCGCTGCGTTACGCAGTGCAACCAATGGTGTTATAACTATTGATCCAGGTTTCAAAAATACAGGTTCATGTGAAAGTGCTATTACATTTTTGAATGGGGAAGAAGGAGTATTGCGTTACCGTGGTTATTCCATTGAAGAGTTAGCAGAGAAAGCTAGCTTCCTAGAAGTAGCGTATTTACTTATTTTTGGAGAATTACCTACCAAAAATGCATTAGATAAATTCCATGCTGACATCAAAGCAGAGTCCCATGTAGATGAAGATATTAAGAAAATCCTAGATGGTTTTCCAAAGTCTGCACACCCAATGGGCGTACTTTCTTCTTTAACTTCTGCTCTGGTTGCATTTAACCCTTCTTCTGTCAATGTAGATAGTGAAGAAGATATGTATAATGCGATCGTTAAGATATTAGGAAAGTTTCCTGTACTTACCGCTTGGACCTATCGTAAGCGTGTTGGCCTGCCATTAGATTACGGCGATGATTCTTTAGATTACGTAGAGAACTTCCTGAAAATGATGTTCAAAAAACCTAATGGAACTTACCAAGCAAATCCTGTAGTAGTAGATGCTTTAGATAAGCTTCTAATTTTACATGCCGATCATGAGCAAAATTGTTCAGCGTCTACGGTTCGTATGGTAGGATCGTCACACACTGGATTGTTTGCTTCCCTTTCTGCTGGTATTAGTGCATTATGGGGACCGCTTCACGGAGGAGCAAACCAAGCAGTAATAGAAATGCTAGAAGGAATCCGGGAGGATGGTGGAGACACACACCGCTATATGGAAAAGGCAAAAGACCGAAACGATCCATTCCGACTGATGGGCTTTGGTCACCGAGTATATAAAAACTTTGACCCTAGAGCTAAGATCATTAAAAAATCTGCAGACGAAGTGCTAGATGCGCTTGGTGTAGAAGACGAAGTACTAGATATTGCTAAGAGCCTCGAAAAAGAAGCTTTGGAAGATGCGTACTTTGTAGATCGTAAACTCTATCCTAACGTAGACTTCTACTCTGGAATAATATATCGTTCTCTTGGTATTCCAATGGAGATGTTCACCGCAATGTTTGCACTTGGTAGATTGCCAGGATGGATTGCACAATGGAAAGAAATGCGACTTCGCAAAGAACCAATCGGTAGACCAAGACAGGTTTACATTGGTGAAACACACAGGCCGTTTGTAAATATCGAAAAAAGATAATATACTAGGCGTATAATCAAAAAGCACTTCATTCTTGGAGTGCTTTTTTTTAATTCAAAACCGATATCCTATGTTACCGTTAAATATAAAAGACGAAGTATCGCGCTTAAGATCTGTAGTTTTGGGACGAGCAGACGAAAGTGGCCCTGTTCCAACAGTAGAAGAGACGTACGACCCAAAGTCCGCAATGCATATTCGAAAAGGCACGTATCCCACTATTCCCGATATGGTGATGGAAATGGAAGCGGTAAATAAAGTCTTCGAGAAATATGACGTGAAGGTATATAGACCGAAGTTAATACATGATTACAATCAAATTTTTACTAGAGATATAGCATTCGTTATCGAAGACAAATTTATCATCGGGAATATTCTAGAAGATAGGTCCAAAGAAATCGATGCTATCGAATATATCATAAGTAAGATAAATCCTGAAAATGTTATTCGTTTTCCCGAAGAAGCACATGTAGAAGGTGGAGACGTTATGCCTTGGGGCGATTACATATTTGTAGGCACCTATAAAGATGATAATTATAGAGCCTATATAACTGCCAGAACAAACATGAAGGCGGTAGACGAATTGCAAAAGCTTTTCCCAAATAAAAAAGTAAAGTCTTTTAGTCTAAGGAAATCCAACTCGGTTCCTAAAGAAAACGCATTGCACTTAGATTGTTGCTTCCAGCCAATAGGAATGGGTAAGGCAATTATTCATAAAAACAGTTTTTTAATCGAGGAAGAATATCAATGGTTGGTAGACTTTTTTGGAAAAGAAAACCTATTTGAAATCACCGATGACGAGATGACGCAGATGTTTAGCAATGTGGTTTCTATAGCACCTGATGTAGTGCTTTCTGAACAAAAGTTTTATCGACTAAACCAATGGTTGCGAGAACAAGGATTTACTGTAGAGGAAGTTCCGTATGCCGAAATTTCTAAACAAAGCGGTTTGCTAAGGTGTTCTACCTTACCTTTGTTTAGAGATAAATAATATACAAGTTTAAAAAAAGATATAAAAATGCAACAAATAACAAATACCATATTGATGGTTCGTCCCGCTGCATTTAGGATGAACGAACAGACCAAGGTAAATAACTTCTTCCAGGAAGAGATGGATCTGAAGGAGGCACAAATAAATGAAAGAGCACAAGCTGAGTTTGATACGTTTGTAAACAAGCTTCGCGAAGTGGGGGTGCATGTATTAGTACACCAAGATAAAAAAGAAAACGACACACCAGATTCTATCTATCCGAACAATTGGATCAGCTTTCACCAATCAGGAAACATCGCTTTATACCCGATGTTCGCAGAGAATAGACGTAGAGAGCGAAACGAAGAAGTACTGAAGTTAGTTGAATCCGATGGATTTAAGATTGACAATGTAGTAGATTACACAGAAGCAGAGAAAGAAAGTTTATATTTAGAAGGAACAGGTAGTCTGATTTTAGATCGTGTAAACAGAAAAGCATACTGTGCCCTGTCCGATAGAGCAGATGAACAATTGGTAATCGAGTTCTGTGAAGAGTTTGAGTATACGCCAGTTATTTTCACAGCGTATCATACCGTAGAAGGAAAACGAGAAGTTATCTATCATACGAATATATTGATGTGTGTAGGAAGTACTTTCGCTGTGATTTGCCTAGATACTATAGATGATAAAAAAGAAAAAAAGAATGTGGCACAACACTTACAGCAAGACAAAAAGGAAATAATCCCTATCACCGAGGAGCAGATGAACCAATTTGCTGGGAATATGTTACAAGTTGTTGGCTCAGATAATAAAACCTACTTG
>DATGMW010000035.1:0-2490 GCA_035307105.1 Flavobacteriaceae bacterium | reverse complement strand
TCGTCATCGGTCTGTACAATGAGGTTTGGCTTACCATTTCTATTGGCATCGGCTAGGAACGCACTTGCTTTTCCATATACCGGGAAACCTTGTAATAAACTTCCTTTGGCATTGTATACGTAGACTTTATTCTCTTGTATGTCGGTAAGCGTCACATAGGTTTGATTCCCTATGCGATAGATTTCAGGATCGGTATAGAGTCCAAAAGGAAGTTCTATCTCTGTTTGATTTATCCTTAAATTTTGGGCTTGAATAAAAGCTGTAACGCCATGCTTGGTAGTTTTATAAAACGGGTCATTTAGCTTTTGGGTTTTTAAGTTTCCGGAAGTGCTGATGTTTATTTTTTCTAAATTATTGGTGTAAAACACAAAGCCGCCTTGCTCTACTTCCACAGGTTGGGTTTTGATATCGTATTTCCCTGCAACGGTTATTCTATTATTCCCACGACGGTCTTTAATCTGTAGTTTTCCATTTTCTTCTGCAAAAATCAAGTAATCTTTGTTGCCTATTCTTAAATGTTGGGCCGGCATTATTATCTTGCTTGTTGCTTTCTTATAATTAAAACCACGTACAGTATTGGCATTTTTGTTGTACATCAAAACCTCATTTCCTTGAAGGATTACAAATCGGTAGTCGCTATTGTTGCTATAGTCAAACACGGCCAGACCTTGCGTAACCTTATCTTTAAATTTAATTGGAAATGGAGCTACTTCTGATCCATCTCTTGCTAAGATGTGAAGGCGACTTTCTGTAGCGAAAGCCAGTTGCTTACGTCCGTTTTTATATAAATCTACTTCATGTATTTCTCCCAGAATCGGACTGTCTAGAGGTTTGGACCAATATTTTTTGCCATTTTCGCTATTGTATAAATGCAAAGTGTTGGCTTGGTCTTGAACAAGAATATCCTTGCGATGCGTTAGGTGATTGCTAAAGTAAATAGGCCCTTTAAGGATGCCATATTCTATTTTTATTTGAAGATTCTCAGCAACTCTAGTGCTATTTAAGTTTTGTCCAGAACCTTGGTGTGCAAGAAAATTGATGTGCGAGAACCCTTTATCGGCATTTAGTTGTAATACCAATAGTGGGAATTGCGATTTATTTACGCTGCTTTTACTTCCAAATATTTCTAAAGCAGTCTCTTTTTGTAGGTCTTTAGGCAATTCTCCATCCATAGAATAATACAACAGAGAGGCATTGCTGCTTAGTGTTTTCGCAGTTTCTTTAAAAGCCTCGGTTTCTGCTAGATTGTGCTTGTTTATCTGTGTGGTGATAAATTCTTTGGCAAGCGTTTTATCTTCTGTGAAGATAAAGTATTCGTCCAAAACTACTAACCAATTAAGAGCGGTGTCCGAACAGAATGCCGACTTAATGTTTTCCATTAACTGTTCGTTTTCTACCGCATATATAGAGATTTCCCGATAGACCTCGTCGTTTTTCACATCGGTAACCAGCAGTTGCATTAGGGTTTCACTATCCAAACTGTTTATTCCAAAGGCACTGCCACTTGGTAGGGTGATGCAACTTACTTCGTCACTGGCTTCAAGAATTTCAAGTTCTTTGGGAGTAATGGTTTTTCCTGTATAAATCTGTAGTTGTTTTTGTAGCAACTCTGCATCTTGATATACTAGAGCCCAAGCGGAAGTAGCTTGGTTTGGTGTGTATGCAGCCAAGCGTATTGGCTGTGGTTTTTGTCCATAAATCAAGTTTGTCCAATAGCCTAAGCTATCTGTGGATTGTAATACACCCGTAGCAAGAAAACCGCTTTCTGTTTGCGAGAAATCCAAAACGGACCACTCTGCTATTCCAGTTTGCTCTGTGTTTTTACGTAAACCAACTATTTCGCTTTTGGATTTTACGCTTAATAATTGCTTTAGCTTGTCATTCTTTTGCTTATTGTCCGACAGCATTTCCTTAAGCAATGTTTCGTTGGTGCCAACTAATACTATACTATCGCGAATACCTGCATAGAAGCTGTAGTCTTTGCTGGTGTACTTAGTTATATTCTGTTCCTTATGGATATTATACTGGGTAGTATCTGTTGGTAGTAACAAACTATCCTGCGGTGTGATAAGCGTATAGTAATAGGTGCTGTCTGTAGAAATAGCGGTGATTAATCCCGTCTTGCTTGGATGTAGATGTGCTAGTAGTTTGGAAACCTCCGAAGATTTTTCGGTTGCGTTTGTAGCATATTGCGACTGAATCAATGCATTGTAGTTACTCCAATCGTCTATGCGCCACACACTAGTGGTGTTTTCGGTAATATAATCGGTGAGTTCTCTTTTCTCCGAAGCTTTTTTTGAACAAGCTAGAAAAGTGAAAACTAGTATAAAACTTAAAAGCACTGGTGCTTTTTTCATAGTGTGGATTCTTTTGAGAATACGAAAATACAATATCTTAGTATAAATCTAATAAAAAAGCTAGCTTCATCACGGAATATACCATGAGGAAACTAGCTTTTAGTATTATTTTATAGGAAACTATATGTTAAAT
>DATGMW010000034.1:0-23339 GCA_035307105.1 Flavobacteriaceae bacterium | reverse complement strand
TGTAAATATGTACAAGCATTGGATGGAGAATGTTCGCGACTGGAACATTTCTAGGCAATTATGGTGGGGACAACGAATTCCAGCATATTATTATGGAGACGATCAAGAGTACGTTGTTGCCGAAACCGCTGAGAAAGCACTTGATAAAGCTCGAGAGAAGTCGGGCAACGCTTCTTTACAACTACAAGATTTACGTCAAGAAGAAGATGTTTTGGATACGTGGTTCTCGTCAGGAATATGGCCGATTTCTGTTTTTAATGGAATTCTAGAGCCAGATAACGAGGAGATAAACTATTACTATCCAACCAATGATATTGTTACGGCACCAGAGATTTTATTCTTCTGGATTGCTAGAATGATTGTAGCTGGGTATTCTTTCCGAGATGAAAAGCCGTTTAATAATGTTTACCTAACGGGGATTGTTAGAGACAAACAACGAAGAAAGATGAGTAAGTCTTTAGGAAACTCACCAGATCCGTTGGAGCTTATTGAAAAATATGGAGCAGATGGCGTACGTGTAGGTATGTTATTAAGTTCTCCTGCAGGAAATGACTTGATGTTCGATGAAGAGCTATGTAAACAGGGCAGTGGCTTTGTAAATAAAATCTGGAATGCCTATAGACTGGTTTCCGGTTGGAAGATAGACGATGCATCCATTGATGAAAATTATGAAGAAATTGCAGACTTATCTATTCGTTGGTACGAGAGTAAATTTCAGTCTGTTTTACAAGAAATAGAATCTGATTTTGACACTTACCGTATCAGCGATGCATTGATGGATATGTATAAATTGGTATGGGATGACTTCTGCTCTTGGTTCTTAGAAATGGTAAAGCCGAACTTCGGAGCTACTATTTCTTCGGCAACGCACAAGAGAGTAGTGGCTTTATTTGAGGATAATCTACGTATTCTACATCCATTTATTCCATTTGCTACAGAAGAAATCTGGCATTTATTTGCCGATAGAACGCCAGAGGAGGCCTTGATCATCTCTACTTGGCCAGAGGCTAAGCCAGTAAATCAAGACTTGATTCACAACTTTAAGTATATGAAGGAAGTGGTTACTGCGGTACGATCTATACGTAAACAGCATAATATCTCTTTCCGAGATGCTTTGTCGTTGACGGTTATCAATCATGAGGAAACCTCGAAAGAGTTCGATTCGGTATTGATGAAAACAGTGAATTTAGATGCGATAATTTATGCAGATACTAAGCTGGAAGATGCACTGACTTTCCGAGTAAAATCCAACGAATATTTTATTCCTAGAGATGGTGCGGTGGATAAAGAAGAGGAGTTGAGAAAACTAAAGGACGAATTGAAGTATCAAACGGGCTTCTTAAGATCGGTTCAAGGGAAATTATCTAACGAGCGTTTTGTATCAAATGCTCCAGATCAGGTAGTGGAGGTAGAGCGTAAAAAAGAAGCGGATGCTTTGGCAAAGATAAAAACTTTAGAGAATAGCATCGAGGCATTGAAGTAGTCTAGTGGTGTGCAATTGTGCTATGTTAGTAAAAGTAAAGGCTGTAACCGAATTATTTTAAGTTTTTAAAATATTCGTTTGCGGCCTTTATATATTTTTCCATTGCTTCTTCACGACTTAATCCTTTCATCTGAAATAATGCGTTGGTTTTAAAAGCATTGATGAGTGGTTCTCGGCTGTTTGGGCTTTTTCCTTGACTTCCTGTAGCATGTTTATAATAAGCATATAACCTTAATAAAAAATCAGCAGGAAAGGTTTCTGTATGCTCGTTTACCTGCTTTACTGCTTTTTCGAAATCTTTTTCTAGTTGTGATTCGCTTGCCATGATTATTATTTTGCTATTATGGTTACTCCTCCTTTTACTTTTTGATTTAGAGCTACCTGAACTTTAGCATCTAGCGGTAGGTAAATGTCTACTCGCGAGCCAAACTTTATAAACCCGCTGTCTTCTGCTTGGGTGGCTTGATCGCCTACCTTAGCATAGTTAACAATACGTCTAGCCATTGCGCCTGCTACTTGGCGAAATAGTACAGGACCAAATGTGGTGCTGTTTACTACAACGGTAGTGCGTTCGTTTTCTTCAGAAGATTTAGGATGCCAAGCAACCAAGTATTTCCCTGGATGGTATTTAGAGTAGATCACTTCGCCACTTACCGGGTATCGGGTAACGTGAACATTTATCGGGGACATAAAAATAGAAACCTGAATTCTTTTACCATTAAAAAACTCAGGCTCAAATACCTCTTCAATTACCACCACTTTTCCATCTACCGATGCCAATACTTCTTCATCGGAAAGAATAAATTTTCTTTTTGGATTTCTAAAGAATTGCAATACCAAAACAAGTACTACCAAGCTAGCAACCAATAAAATGTTCTTAAGGAATACAATGCTAACAAACTTGTCCACTATTAAGCTTATAATAATACAAGACAATAGTGTGATCAGAATAATTTTATGTCCTTCTCTGTGAAACATAGTCTAAATAACGAAATATAAATATGCATAAATAAATGGACTGGTGTATATTATACTATCAAGTCTGTCGTACATACCACCATGTCCTGGCATAATCTTTCCGCTGTCCTTCACTCCAGCTCTTCGCTTAAGCTTAGACTGCACCAAGTCGCCGATTGTGCCTAAAGTACTAGCCATCATAGCTATTATAATCCAATTTGCTATGGTGATGCCTGGGTATACTTTATATGCTATAATTATGCTAACCAATACTGCACCTACTAATCCTCCTATAAAGCCTTCTACACTTTTCTTTGGCGAAACGCTCGGGAAAAGTTTTCTTTTTCCAAACTTCATACCTATTAAATAAGCAAAACTATCGTTGGCCCATATCAATAAGAATATGCAAACCAATAAAACGGGACTGTATTCTATGTTTGCATTAGCGTAAGCTATTTTTGCCATAAAGAAAAATCCGCCGATCAAATATAGCAAGCTAAACCCGTATTGATAAAGCAAATTGTTTTTTACTTGTATGGACTTAAATAGATGATAGGTCAATACTATATTAAAAACACAGCTAGCAATTAGCATAACTGGCGCAAATATAGCGTCCTTTTCAATATAAAGGAACACAAAGCTGATAATTAGTAGCAGGTAGGGTAGGTAACTTTTATTTTGGATGAGGTTTAAGAACTCTCGTAGCGTGATTATACTTAAGAATCCAATTATGGCTAAGCTCCAAGTTCTATCTATAAATAAGGTAGATAAAATGAGGAGTACGTATAGTATCCCAGATAGTGAGCGTACAAGTAAGTCTCCCATTCTATAAGTCTTCCAATAATATGAGGTATACGTTTTTGTTAGAATTTCCATAGGTCATAAAGTCATCCTTTATCTTATTCCCAAAGTAACGTATGGTGGTTATATCTACTGGAATTCCGTTTTTGCTTTCCATTTTTATTATCCGCATACCATCGCTTATGTTTCCTACAATTTGACTGGTAGTGGCGAATATAACTATGTCTTTTGGGAGCTCCCAGAGTTTCCTTCCTTTAAGCTGATTGGATGAAAGCAGGATAGAACCTTTGTCGGATACAAGAGATTCGCAAGTGGTTAGCATAAAGGATGTATTCTCGCTGTTGGTTTTGAAACTTAGATTGTAGTCATCGAATTTTTGAGAAAGCTTTTTGTTCAAGCAACAAACCTCTGTTTCGTACCAATCGTTCTCTAATAAAATATTGTCTAAAGCTTCCGAGACCTCCTTCATGTCTTCGCAGTACAAAAACTTCCCACCATTTTCACAGAAGTTTTTTACGAACTCTTCATCCATAGGTAGCTTTTCCTCAGGAAAGTGTTTGCTTACCTCAGGTTTGGGAGAAGGGGATTCCTTTTTTTTCCTTCTAGGATTTAAAAGTCTTCTGAATAGACTCATTCGAAAAGTTTGAAGCGTTCTATTATAGTTAATATCCAAATATACGGATTCTTAACGAACTAAAAAGTAACATCCTTTTAAGAGATGTTACTTTTTAGTTAATTAAGAGGTAATATAGCTTCTTTACTCTTCCTCCTTTGGATCGATATTTTGTTCCGGCTGGATATTTTCTTCTTTTTGAATCGGAGTTTCTTCTTTGCTTTCTACTTCTGCTGTTTTGCTTTTGGCATCTTTTAGAAGTTTGTCTTCTCTTTCCTGTCTCTTTGCTTCATAGGCAGGAATTCCGAAAATACGCTCTAAGCTTTCTTTGAAAATCACTTCTTTTTCTAGGAGTTCATCTGCCAAAGCAGTTAGCTCCTCTCTGTGTTCTTCTAGAATTTGAATAGCTCTTTGGTATTGCGTTTCTATGATTATAGAAATTTCTTCGTCTATACTCTCTGCCGTTCGTTCGCTATAAGGTTTGGTAAAGTTATATTCGGATTGACCGGAAGAGTCGTAATAGGTTATATTACCTATTTTCTCATTAAGGCCGTATACTGTTACAATAGCTCTAGCCTGTTTGGTTACTTTCTCCAAGTCGTTTAATGCTCCGGTAGAAATTCTTCCAAAGATTATTTGCTCTGCAGCACGCCCAGCTAAGGTTGCACACATTTCGTCTAACAATTGATCGGTATGTACCAAAGAACGTTCTTCTGGTAAGTACCATGCGGCACCTAGGGATTGACCTCTCGGTACGATAGTAACTTTTACCAATGGCGATGCATGTTCTAGCATCCAGCTAACGGTAGCATGGCCTGCTTCGTGGAATGCAATGGTTCGCTTTTCTTCTGGTGTAATGATTTTGTTTTTCTTCTCCAGTCCACCAACAATTCTATCTACCGCATCCAAGAAGTCTTGCTTCTCTACTGCAGATTTGTTTTTACGAGCGGCTATAAGTGCAGCTTCGTTACAAACGTTTGCAATATCGGCACCAGAAAACCCTGGTGTTTGTTTGGCTAAAAAATCCACATCTACCGTTTCGTTAACTTTCAACGGTCTTACGTGTACCTTGAAGATTGCTCTTCGTTCACGAATATCTGGTAGGTCTACATATATCTGTCTGTCGAAACGTCCAGCACGCATAAGCGCTTTATCTAGAACATCGGCACGGTTGGTAGCAGCCAATACAATAACATTGGAGTTGGTATCGAATCCATCCATCTCTGTTAGGAGTTGGTTCAGGGTGTTTTCTCGTTCGTCATTAGATCCCGAGAAGTTGCTTTTTCCTCTTGCACGGCCTATAGCGTCTATCTCATCGATAAAGATAATAGCTGGTGCTTTTTCTTTAGCTTGTTTAAATAGGTCTCGTACTCTAGAAGCACCAACACCCACAAACATTTCTACGAAGTCGGATCCTGATAGGGAATAAAATGGCACTTTTGCCTCTCCTGCTACAGCTCTTGCCAATAGGGTTTTACCTGTTCCTGGAGGTCCTACCAGTAGTGCACCTTTAGGGATTTTCCCACCAAGAGCGGTATATCTGCCTGGGTTTCTAAGGAACTCCACTATTTCTTCTACTTCTTCTTTTGCGCCTTCTAGTCCTGCAACATCCTTAAAGGTTGTTTTTATATCGGTGTTTTCATCAAAAAGCTTTGCTTTGGATTTTCCTATATTGAAAATCTTACCACCAGCACCGCCAGCGCCACCTCCAGACATTCTTCGCATGATGAAAATCCAAATGGCGATAATGATAATGAAGGGTAAAAAGGATATAAGAAGATCGCCAAATACATTGGTGTCGGTTTTCCATTCTACTGGGGTGGTTAAGCCTTTGTCCTCTTTGATTTGGTTTATGCTGTTCTCAAAGTTCTGTAAATCACCAAATTCAAATTGATAACTAGGGTCACCAGGATTCGGGGCGATAAATTTATCGCCTGCATTTTCTCTATGTTCTTCTTTTTCTTTTGCTTCGGGAGTTAAATAAACCTCGGCTTTTTTCTTATTAATTATTTCAATTCGCTCTACATCGCCTTGTGCTAAGTATTTTTCGAATTCTGCTTGAGTAGTTTTGGAAGGTTGAGTCCATTTATTACCTCCAAAAATATTAATACCGATAAACAACATAATTAGAGCAGCCCATATCCAATAAGTATTGAATTTAGGCTTCTTAGGTTGTATCTTCTTGTTGTTATTTGCCATGTGGCTTATGTTTTAATTTTAATATGATGATTCAATCTTAATGGATTTCGCGTCGCCCCAAAGTCCTTCTATATCGTAGAAGTCACGAGTATCTGGCTGAAAAATATGAACTACAACGCTTACATAATCTATAAGCACCCATTTTGCATTGGAGGTAGCTTCTATATGCCAAGGCTTTTCTTTCATGCCTCTGCTAACGGTCTTTAGTATTGCTCCTTCTATAGCGTTTACTTGCGTGCTGGAGTTTCCAGTGCAGAACACAAAGTAATCACATACTGTGTTTTCGATATCTCTAAGATCTAAAATCTCTATATCTTTACCTTTTATATCTTCGATACCCTGAACTATTAAACTTATCAGGTGGTCGTTATCTTTATTGTTTTCTGTCATTAATTTTTAATTTAAGCAAAGTTATTATTTTTTTGCATGTAGGGAGCCTTTTAGGCAAACATAATACGCTAAAAGACAAATATGAAACTAATCAAACTCAATGCCATCGATTCTACCAATACTTTTTTGAGTGAATTGTCAAGGATCAGCACTATAGAAAACCCTACAGTTGTGCTGACAGATAACCAAACTGCTGGTCGTGGACAACGAGGTAGTGCTTGGTTTTCTGAACCAGGTAAAAGCTTGTCTATGAGTATATACCTGAGGCCTAAACAACTCTTGGCGCAAGATCAGTTTTATCTATCTATGCTGGTTTCTTTGTCTGTTCAAAAAGTTTTAAAAGATTTTGAAGTGCCAAAAATTACTGTAAAATGGCCTAACGACATTCTGTCACATTCCAAAAAGTTAGTAGGCATCCTTATTGAAAATACGATTAAACAAGGAGAAATATCGGCCAGTATCATTGGAATTGGAGTGAATGTGAATACCAGACTGGTAAAAAGTTTGCCTAAGCTTGGATCTATGTACACACAAACCAACAAGAATTTTGTAATAGAAGAGGTGGCTAAGAGGATTGCAGAGGATTTGGTTCCAAAAATAGAGAACTTATCCCAAGAGAATTATGCAGATTTAAAAGATGCTTATGAGCATCAGCTGTTCCGAAAAGATGAAGTGTCTACTTTTATCGATAAAAATAACCAGCCTTTTTCTGGAATAATTCGTGGGGTAACAGATATTGGCGAGTTGCAAATTGAAACTTCCTTAGAAAATACCATGCGGTTATATTGGCCTAAGGAAGTTTCTCTTCAGTATTAAATTTAAGACAGAGTAGCCATATTGTCTGTCAATGTGTCTAAAAATCGGCTGATAGGATTCTTTATCATCATCGCCATCATCGCATTAAACTCTCCTTCAAATTGTAGGAATGCGGTGGTTTTGCTTTCTGATATTTCCTCTAGGTCTGCAGTAAGAGTAAATGGAAGTTTTTCACTAATTGCTCCAAGCACTACTTTATCTGGATTGGATACATCTTTTATTTCTAGAGCTATATTGGGTAGACCTTTTAGGCCAAACACAAAAGCATTGTCTCTAATTACTTCAAACTTCGCTCTGTCTTCTGGCATGAGTTGTTCATAGTTCTCAACCTTTTGCAAGAACTTATGAAGCGCTTCTTTGGATAAATTAACCTCTACTTTTTTACTGTTTAGTTCCATTTTTCTTAATCTTTATTAATATCCCACGTATCGGGCTGTTTGCTCCATTGGGATAGGATGTTGGATTCTTCTTCGGAAATATAATTAGATTTCTCTGCTTGTATTAAAAGATTGGTGTAATTGCTGAGGGTATATAAATCTATTTCAGCATTTTTGAAATTTTCTTCTGCTTCAGGGAAACCATACGAAAATATAGCAAATACTCCTTTTATTTTTGCACCGTGGTTTTTTAGTGCTTTTACTGCTTTTAAACTGCTGTTTCCTGTGCTTATCAAGTCTTCTATCACCACTACTTTACTATTAGGATCAAGGTGACCTTCTATTTGATTTTGTCTGCCATGTTTTTTTGGCTCTGGTCTAACATAACAAAAAGGTAGGTTTAGATAATCTGCTACAAGTGCGCCAATTCCAATAGCACCAGTTGCTACACCAACAATGGCGTCAGGTTTGCCCAATTCATCTTCAATTTGTCTGGCGAGTTGTTCGCGTAAATAGTTGCGAATGATTGGGTGCGATAGGGTAATTCGATTGTCGCAATAAATTGGCGATTTCCAACCGGAAGCCCATGTAAAAGGTTTTTGTGGTTGTAATTTAATTGCATTAATTTGCAGTAGTAAGCTGGCAGTCTTTTGAGCTGTCTCCTTATTTAAAATCATACAACGATGTATAAAGTGTTTATTAAAGATATTCCGATTATTCTTTCAACGGAAATGAATATTGGGAAGCAATATACAGCTATTCCCTTAAAGGACATAGAATTTAAAAAGCTAATTAAAGATATTCAGAAAGGCAAGCTGGAATATGTAAACCTGTACCATCCAGACGAGGCTATGTTGGAAACACTTCTGCTGGAGAAGCTACCTGTGGTTACGGCTGCTGGTGGTTTGGTATCTAATTCGCGGAAGGAGTTTCTTTTTATAAAAAGGAACAAACGTTGGGACTTGCCAAAAGGTAGAGTGGAGAAAAAGGAGAAATTAGAGGATGCCGCCATCCGCGAGGTAGAAGAGGAGACAGGGATTAAGGAATTGGTTTTGGGTGATTTAATAACCAAAACCTACCACGTGTTTAAACGAAATAAAAAGTGGAAGCTTAAAGTAACATATTGGTATGCCATGCACTCTGACTATAAAGGAGAGTTAGTGCCACAAGAAGAGGAAGGGATAAAGAAAGTGCGTTGGAAGAATTTTGAGCAATCACAACGTGCTTTAAAAAACACGTATGAAAATGTGAAACTGCTTTTTCCAAAAGAATATTTATTGTTTCATCCCAAGGATAAAAAGAAATATAAGAAGCATTCCTGATTTATATTGAGCAAGAAACGGCCAAAACTAAAAAAGCTCCTGATGAATTTTCATCAGGAGCTTTTTTAGTTATTCTTAAAAGGATATTTAGCCATTCATGGTAGCTAAAAACTCTTCGTTGTTTTTGGTTTGTTTTATTCTTTGATGGATGAATTCTATCGCTTCTACAGGATTCATATCCGATAGGTATTTGCGCAAGATCCACATGCGTTGCAATTCATTTTCATCTAATAGTAAATCGTCGCGTCGTGTGCTAGATGCCATCAGGTCAATAGCAGGGAATATACGACGGTTAGAGATTCTTCTATCCAATTGTAGCTCCATGTTTCCTGTTCCTTTGAACTCTTCGAAAATAACTTCGTCCATCTTCGAGCCGGTTTCTATAAGTGCGGTAGCGATAATGCTTAGTGATCCGCCGTTTTCAATTTTTCTAGCTGCACCAAAGAATCGCTTTGGTTTGTGTAGTGCATTGGCGTCTACACCACCACTTAGTATTTTACCACTAGCTGGCTGTACCGTGTTGTATGCACGCGCAAGACGAGTGATGGAGTCCAATAGAATGACCACATCGTGTCCAGATTCTACCAAACGCTTGGCTTTTTCTAGAACAATATTTGCAACGCGTACGTGTTCTGTTGCTTCCTTGTCGAAAGTAGATGCAATTACTTCGCTGTTTACATTTCTTTGCATATCGGTCACCTCTTCTGGACGTTCGTCTATAAGTAGGATGATTTGATATACTTCTGGATGGTTAGCAGCAATACCGTTGGCTATATCCTTGAGTAGCATGGTTTTACCTGTTTTAGGTTGTGCTACAATCATGCCTCGTTGTCCTTTCCCAATAGGGGAGAATAAATCTACAATACGAGTGGATATAGTGCTCTGTCTTTCCGCAATTCTAAATCTTTCGTTCGGGAATAATGGTGTTAGGTGTTCAAAGGCAATTCTGTCACGAATTTTTTCCGGAGATAGACCATTGATCTTTACTACTTTAATAAGAGGGAAGTATTTTTCTCCATCTTTTGGTGGACGAACTTCGCCTAATACGGTGTCTCCTGTTTTTAAGCCGAAAAGTCGAATTTGTGATTGCGATACGTATATATCATCTGGAGAGGATAAGTAGTTGTAGTCGCTGGAGCGTAAAAAGCCATAGCCATCTTGCATTATATCTAAAACACCTTCACTTTCGATGATACCATCAAACTCATAATCTGGCTCGCGGTAGCGATTGCCACGGTCGCGATTGCTTCGTTTGTCCTGTTTATCGTTATTCTGTTCTCTCGAATTGCTTTTCTGTCCGCGTGCTGGTCGGTTATCTTGCTTGGCAGGCTTTGGCGTGTGTTGCGGTTTGGTTTTCTCCGAACTAGAGTCTTTTGTTGGTTTAGCTTCGTGTTTTTTGCTTGACTCTTTGCTTCTTGCAGGTTTTGTTGGTTTAGCTTCGTGTCTTTTACTTGACTCTTTGCTTCTAGAAGGTTTTGTTTCTTTCTTTTTGTTGGAAGTGGTTTCCTCGCTAGTACGCTGCGTTTTGTGCTCCGCTTGCTTGTGCCTGGTGTTGTCTGCTTGTTCATTTTCTTTGGAAGCAGTTTTCTCTTTCTTAACAGGAGATTCTTTAACAACAGCTTTTACCGACTGAGGGTTTGCTGCTTGAAAATCAAGGATTTGGTATACCAAATCTAATTTTCTATAGCTTCTGAACTTTGGAATACCAAGAGTTTTGGCAAGTTCCTGAAGCTCAGGAAGTTTTTTGGCTTTTAATTCTGAAATTTCGAACATGTATGTTATTGGTTGTGAATTATTTTAAACTATATAGGGATTTGCATATCAAAAATAGATTGCTTTGTTCTATTCTAAAAATAACAAGTTTGTGATACTGATATAATAATATGAATGTGAATAAGTTGCAAGCAACTCAACTGAAGATAGTTATACTCTACAAGTGCAATAATACAACTTATTTATTTGAAAATACATTTTTTCCTAAAAAAAGAAAAGGCTATTTTTGTATAAAACAAATTTATACCATTTAATAATGATACAACGAATCCAAACCATCTATCTACTAATAGTCACTTTGCTTATGTTGGCATTATATTTTTGGTTTCCACAAATCACTACTATAGAAGGAGAAATTGTTTTGGATAAAATGGACTTGTGGGTAATATTTCCTATATTCGCATCTGTATTATTAGCGATTATATCCATATTTAAATATAAGAACCGTCAGACGCAATTCGTTTTGAATCGCTTAAACAGTTTGATCATATTCATATTACTGGGAGTTTTCGTGTATAGACCACTAATGGTATCTGGAGAAACGCAGGTTTCTGAGAAGGGTATTGGGCTTTTTTTTCCTATTATTTCTATCGTGTTTTTAGTGCTGGCCAATAAGGCCATTAAAAAGGACGAGAGGCTCGTAAAATCTGTGGATCGTTTACGTTAAACTATATCTTAGTATATTAGTGCAAAACTCTTCTGTTAATATGCCAATAACAGAAGGGTTTTCTTTTTTATCGCTTCCATTCGATTACTTCCAAATTCTTAATGTTACTTTTATCTATCTCAAAACGTAGCATCGTACGTACTTTATGAATACCACTTTTACCTGCAGCACCAGGATTCATGTGTAGTATTTGTCGCTTTTTATCGGACATTACCTTTAGTATATGAGAGTGACCAGAGATAAATAGTTTTGGCTTTTCTGTATCTAAGTGTTTTGTTACACCAGCCGAATATCGTCCAGGATAGCCTCCTATGTGGATCATCCATACTTTTACATCTTCTACCATAAAGCATTGTATTTCTGGGTAGGCAGATCGTATTTCATGATTGTCTATATTGCCATATACGGCTCGTAGGGGTTTAATAGCCTCTATTGCTTCGGTTACTTTTATATCGCCTATATCGCCAGCATGCCACACTTCATCTACGGTTTGAACATACTTTAAAATAGCATCGTCTATATGGCTATGTGTGTCACTAAGCAATAGTATTTTGGTCATAAATAATCTTCGGTTATAGTTATCTGGCTAATATCTACAGGTAAAACAATATTGTAGAGAGGCGTTTTGTATATTTGCTTTTTCAAAAATACAGGATTCTTTGCGATATTTTCTGGAAATAAGTTATAATGGTGGCGCGTATCATGGTTGGCAGATACAACCAGATGCTCTTTCTGTTCAAGAGGTAGTACAGAATCGACTGTCTGTTTCCTTACAACAATCTATAGAAGTAGTGGGAGCAGGTAGAACCGATGCGGGAGTGCATGCAAAACAAATGTATATGCATTTTGATAGCGATAAGGAACTGGAAAATTTGTCAAAAATTGCATTTCGATTGAACGCTTTTTTGCCTCGAGATATCGCATCTCATAGTTTGGTGCGTGTACCTAATACTGCACATGCTAGATTTGATGCGCTATACAGAGAATACCATTATTTAATCGCTTTGCACAAAGATCCATTTTCACAGGATTTTGCGATGGATTTGCGTTCTATAAAACTTGATATAGATGCGATGCAATTGGCATCTGATAAATTATTGAGTCATACCAATTATGAATGTTTTTCAAGATCGAAAACCAATGTGAAGACGTATGAATGTACTATAATAAAAGCAGAATGGATACGTGAAAATGGATTTTTACGCTTTGAGGTGACAGCCAATAGATTTTTGAGAAACATGGTGAGAGCGATGGTAGGTACTCTTATAGATGTAGGTAGGGGAAGGGTTAGTCAGAATGAATTCGAGACTATACTGCATAGTAATAATAGGTGTAAAGCAGGAACTTCTGCGCCAGCACATGGGTTGTATTTAAACCGAATAATCTATCCAAAAGAAATTATAAGTTAAATGAAAGACGTAGGAAAAGCATTTGATTTTAAGTTGTTCCGGAGGTTGCTACAATATGCTAAAAACTATAGGTTAGTTTTTTATTTTGTAGCTTTCGTTGCAATTGCTATATCCGGTATTGCCATCTTGCGTCCATATCTTTTAAAACTGACTATTGACGGGCCTATAGCAGGAAAAGACCCAAGTCTTTTGTTGACTTTCATACTGCTCATGATTGGGGCTTTGTTGTTGGAGGTAGTCTTCCAATTAGCCTTTATCTTTTATGCAAACTGGTTAGGACAAAACGTGATTCGAGATATTCGAAACGATTTGTTTAAGCGAATGCTAAACTTCAAAATGAAGTATTTTGATCGCAGTTCGGTAGGTCGATTAACCACGCGAACCGTAAACGACATAGAAACCATTTCAAGTATTTTTAGTGAAGGACTCTTTGTGATTATTAGCGACCTATTGAAAATGCTTGTAGTTGCTGGGTTTATGCTGTTCCAAAGCTGGCAGCTAAGCCTTATCGTATTCGCTATTATGCCATTTATACTCTACGCCACAAGGCTGTTTCAGCGCGCTATGAAAGTAGCTTTTGAGGAAGTGCGCAATCAGGTGGCAAACCTAAACTCTTTTGTGCAAGAGCGTATTACAGGTATGAAAATAGTACAGCTTTTTACTAGAGAAAAAGAGGAGTATGAGACTTTCAATAAAATAAATGAAAAGCATAAAAAAGCATGGATTAAAACGGTTTGGTATAACTCTATTTTCTTCCCGATTGCTGAGTTATCTTCCAGTATTGCACTTGGTCTTGTGGTATGGTATGGAGGTCTAAACGCACTAGAAGGAGGTGTAGTTACATTGGGTATAATAACCGCTTTTATAGACTTAACGCAGATTTTATTCCGCCCATTAAGGCAAATTGCAGATAAGTTTAATACCCTACAGATGGGAATGGTAGCTGCAAATAGAGTTTTTGCTATTCTAGATACCGAAGCAAGTATTCCCGATACTGGCACCAAAGTGCTAGGACGTGCAACAGGAGAAATAGTCTTTGACGATGTTTACTTTGGTTACGACGATGAAACGATGGTGCTGAAAGGCGTTAGCTTTAAGGTGCAACCAGGAGAAACAATGGCTATTGTTGGTGCTACTGGTGCAGGAAAGACCACTATCATTAACTTGCTTTCTAGGTTTTATGAAATCAACGGAGGAGAAATTCTAATAAATGATATCTCGGTAAAAGACTACACCTTAGCATCTTTACGAAAAGAGATTGCAGTGGTACTTCAGGATGTTATGCTATTTGCCGATTCCATCTTGAATAATATCACATTAAACAATCCAGAAATAACCGAAGAGGAAGTACATAGAGCTGCAGAAGCTATTGGAGTTTCGGGATTTATAGAGAGTTTACCAGGGGGATATCATTATAATGTAAAAGAGCGTGGAAGTATGTTGTCTTCTGGGCAGCGCCAATTGATTTCTTTCTTACGAGCTTATGTGAATAAACCTAGTGTCTTGATTTTAGATGAAGCAACTTCATCGGTAGACTCTTATTCCGAAGAGCTTATCCAAACGGCAACGGATAGGATAACAAAAGGAAGGACTTCTATTGTTATTGCGCATAGGCTTGCCACTATTCAGAAAGCCGATAAGATTTTGGTTATGAATGCTGGGAAAGTAGTGGAAATAGGTTCGCACGATGCGCTTCTCAAAAAAGAAGACGGTTATTACAGAAAACTATTCGAGGTGCAATTCCAAGCGGAGGTCTAGCTAGAAATTACTCTATGAAGTTTAAATCGCGATCCACAATGCTTTTTAGATCGGTAAGCGTATCATATATAACAAAATCTCCATTTCGAAAATAAGAAATATGGCCATTCTCTTCCGATACCACCAAACAAACCGCATCTGTTTCTTCGGATATTCCCATAGCGGCACGGTGTCGCAGACCAAATCGTAAAGGAATACTTCTATTTTCCGATAGAGGCAGAATCACACGTGTAGCCGATATTTTATCTCCCTCAATAATTATAGCTCCATCGTGTAATGGACTGTTGTTATAGAATATACTTTCTATTATAGGTTGGTTTACCGCAATATCCATGCTGTCGCCAGTAGTCTTTACAAACTCCAAGCTTTCGTTTCGTTTTATTACAATTAATGCGCCAGTGTTGGTGCTGGATAGCTTTTTACAAGTATCTACTAAAATAGGACTGATAGTGCTTTTAAAACCCTCCTCTTTGGAGAAAAGATTAAAATACCGCTGTTTCATCCTAGAGGTAAAGTTCGTAGTTCCTACAACTAGAAGGAAGCGACGTATCTCTTGTTGGAAAACCACAATCAAAGCAAACATTCCTACTCCTAGAAACCCACCTAATATTTTGCTGAAGAGCTCCATTTCTAAAAGCTCCGTCAGCATCCATACCACATATAGAATTACTATTCCTATAAAAATCTGTATAGCTGCTGTACCTTTTAGTAGTTTGTAGACGTTGAATAATAGCAAAGCCACTAGAACGATGTCTATAATGTCGATTATTCTAATGTTTAAAAAATCCAAGGCGCAAGAGGTTTCTGATTAATTAAATTATTACGTAAAACTATACAATTTAGCCGAATGATGGTAGCTCTTGTAAAATACTAATACACTCCATGGCTTCTTTTACATCGTGGACTCTAACAATATTGGTGCCACGCTCCAAGGCGATGGTGTGCAATACTGTAGTTCCATTAAGCGCTTCGGAAGGTTCAATGTTTAGAGTTTTATAGATCATCGACTTTCTAGAAACACCTGTTAAAATAGGAACGTCTAACGTTTTAAATACTTCTAATTGATCTAATAGCTCATAGTTTTGCTCTCTGGTTTTTGCGAAACCAAAACCTAGATCAATGACCACATCGTCGATGCCCAAAGCACGAGCTTGAGCTATACGTTCTGTAAAGTAGTGATAAATATCGGTTATCAAATTTTTATACACTGTGTTCTCAGGATCCTGCATAGTTTGTGGCGTGCCTCGCATGTGCATCATTATATAAGGCACTTTTAATTTGGCTACCGTTTCCAACATGTTTTTATCCAATAGTCCTGCCGAGATATCATTTATCATAGCCGCCCCATGTAAAATAGCTTCTTTCGCTACCTTACTTCTGTAAGTATCGATGGAAATAATCGCATTTGGAAATCTTTTTAAAATAGCTTCTACCGCTGGCAAAACACGTCGTAATTCCTCTTCTTCAGTTACTGGTTTTGCGCTTGGTCTAGAGCTATATCCTCCTATATCAAGAAAAGTTGCGCCATCGTCTAGCATCTGCGATACTAAGCGTAAAATAGAGTCGATATCTTTAGGTTTTTCTCCGTCGTAAAAAGAGTCGGGAGTGGTATTTATAACACCCATTACTTTTGGTGTGTTAAAATCTATTAGTGTACCTTTGCAGTTAAGTGATTTCAATTTTATATATTGCTTTATTCAAGCGAAATTTACATATAATTTAATAGTTACATGCAAAAAACCTCCAAACAATACGATACGGTTATAGCTACATGTCGCCAATTATTTCGTTCCAAAATGCAAGACTACGGTTGTGCTTGGCGAATTTTAAGACTTCCGTCGCTTACCGATCAGATATTTATTAAAGCCCAACGTATACGTGGACTACAAGAAAACAAGGAGCAACGTGTAAAAGAAAATCAGGATGTGGAGTTTATAGGAATAATAAACTATTCGGTAATGGCCCTTATCCAAATTGAATTAGGAGTAGCCGAGCAGCCAGATTTAGATAGTCAAAAAGCAGCAGACCTTTACGATAAACATGTGCAAATTGCTAAAGAGCTTATGGAGAATAAAAACCATGACTATGGAGAAGCATGGCGGGATTTGCGTGTTAGCTCTTTAACCGATTTGATATTGCAAAAGCTATATCGCGTAAAACAAATCGAAGATAATAAAGGGAAAACTATCGTATCCGAAGGTATAGATGCCAATTACCAAGACATTATAAACTATGCGGTATTTGCACTGATACATATAGGAGAAGAGAAAGAGAAGAATTAATAATAAAAACAATAATTAAATGCGTTGGATTGTTCAAATAGCTAGAGTAATAGTAGGATTGCTATTTATTATTAGTGGGTTAATCAAGTTAAATGACCCTATGGGGTTTGCTTTTAAACTAGGGGATTACTTTGACCCTAATGTGCTAAACTTAACTTTCTTAATACCTTATGCCCTGACGCTGGCTGTTATTATTGTCATTTTTGAGGTGCTTATTGGTCTTATGTTACTACTAGGAGTGGCACGTAGGTTCACATTATGGAGTTTGATTGGGATGATTCTCTTCTTTACCTTCCTGACCTTTTACTCCGCCTATTTTAATAAAGTTACCGACTGTGGATGCTTTGGCGATGCGATTCCACTTACACCTTGGCAGTCTTTCTACAAAGACGTAGCGCTTCTAGTATTAATCGCAATCCTATATATAGGAAGAGTATACATACAACCTATTTTAAATAAGAGAGTTAGAGCTTTTGCGGTGTTCTTAAGTATTGTGTTGTCCATGGCTATGGCCTATTATGTGCTGGATAACCTGCCTATAGTTGATTTTAGAGCCTACAAGATTGGTGCTAACATCCAAGAAGGAATGGAATATCCAGAAGATGCTGAAGAGGCTGTGTATAATTATCATTGGTGGTTTAATATAGAAGGAGAGGAGAAGGTAATAACCACACAAGGAAGCTATCCGGAGGTGGATGGAGAGTTCTTGCGTGTAGATACAGAACAGGTGTCGGAAGGTTATGAGCCGCCTATTCTCGATTTCTCTATAGAAAAAGACGGCGAAGATTACACTGGCGAGTTCTTAAATACCCCTAAGTTAGTAATGATTGTGGCCTACAATTTAGATCTGGCAAATGACGTGGGTATGTCCAAGTTAAGCGATATGGCAAAAGAAGCGCGTAGCCATGGCTATGAGGTCATTGGAATGTCTGCTTCTAGCGAAGAAAAAGCAGCTTCGGTAAAAGAAGAGTTTGACTTGCCTTTTGACTTTTATTTCTGCGATGAGACGGCTTTAAAAACCATAGTCCGTAGTGTGCCTGGAGTTGTAGTGCTACACGAAGGTACTATTGTAGATAAACAGCATTGGAGCAATCTGAGAAAATTGGACTTTAAAACTAAAAATTAAGTGGGAAGCTATTTGTTGAAAAATATAGGGTATGCTTCCTTGACACTTTTTGGGGTGGTAACCGTTGTTTTTCTTCTTTTTGCTGTCCTTCCTGGGGATCCAGCTAGAATGATGCTAGGACAGAACCAAACGCCTGAGCAACTGGCAAATGTGAAAAAGAAATATGGGTTTGATTTGCCAATAAGGAAACAGTATGTTTATTACTTGAATGATCTATCCATTATTTCCTTACACAGTAAAAGCCTAGAGGATTATACTTATCTGGAAGAAGGGAAGTATCAATACAAACACTTATTCGAAACCTCCTCTGTAAATTGGGTCCTAAAAACACCTTATCTAAGAGAGTCTTTTCAAAAAAACAATAAACCGGTAACAGAGATTGTTGCAGAAACATTACCGAATACTTTTTTGCTTGCCGTAGTGGCGATATGTATCGCATTGGTGCTCGGAATACTATTGGGAATAATTTCGGTGCTTACAAAAGACAGTTGGATAGATGTGGGCATTCAGCTCATCAGCACATTAGGAATGAGTATTCCTTCGTTTTTTAGCGCGGTATTGTTTGCTTGGATTTTTGGGTATGTACTACACGAATATACCAACTTGCCCATATCTGGAAGCTTGTATGAAGTAGATGATTTTGGAGAAGGAAAATATATTCAGTGGCGGAACTTAATATTGCCAGCTGTCGTATTGGGAATTCGCCCGCTGGCAGTAGTTAGTCAGTTGATGCGGAATTCTTTATTGGAGGTGATGAATCAAGACTATATCCGTACTGCTTTTGCAAAAGGGTTAGGCATGCGGGCCGTATTGCTAAAACACGCTTTACGGAATGCTTTAAATCCTGTTATAACTGCATTATCTGGTTGGTTTGCATCTATGTTGGCAGGCGCTGTTTTTGTGGAGTACATCTTCGGATGGAATGGTTTAGGAAAAGAAATTGTAGAGGCATTAAACACCTTGGATTTACCCGTAATTATGGGTGCTGTTTTGGTGATTGCTACTATGTTTATAATTATAAATATTTTGGTCGATAGCTTGTATGTATGGCTAGACCCTAAAATTAAATTGAATTGATTATGCGAAAGAAAATTGTTGCAGGAAACTGGAAGATGAACCAAAATAAGGCAGAAGCAGTTGCTTTTATAGAAGCTTTGGCTACTAAAGAAAAACCAGAAGGCGTTCAAATGATGCTTGCTCCATCGTATGTGGTATTAGATGCTTGTAGCCAAGCTGCTAGTGAGGATTTAATCCTTGCTGCACAAAATATAAGTCAGCATGATAATGGCGCTTATACAGGAGAAGTTTCGGCAGATATGCTAAAAAGTATCGGAGTACAAACGGTGCTGATCGGCCATAGCGAACGCCGTTCTATCTATGGTGAGAATCATAAGATATTAGCGGAAAAAGTAAAGCAGGCAGCATCTCATAATATGCAAATTGTATTTTGTGTAGGAGAAAGTTTGGAGGATCGAGAAGCTGGAAAAGCGGAGGAAACAGTAAAGAAGCAGTTAGTGGATAGTTTATTCTTTCTTAGCAGTACACAAATGAAGAATGTTATTATTGCTTATGAACCTGTTTGGGCAATCGGGACCGGAAAGACTGCAAGTCCAGAACAAGCGCAAGAAGTTCACGCATATATTAGACAGTTGTTAGTAGATAAGTATGATGCAGCTACAGCAGAAGGAGTTTCTGTTTTGTACGGTGGAAGTGTAAATACTTCAAATGCAAAAGAATTATTTGCAAAAAAGGACGTAGATGGCGGACTTGTTGGCGGTGCTTCCCTTAAAGTGGATAGTTTCGTAGAGCTTTTACACGCATTTTAGTTTTTTTATATGAAAGACACGTATATAGAATATAACTTTAAAGTATTTCCGCCAGTACCTGGCGTAGAGATACTAATGGCAGAGTTGAGCTATTTAAACTTCGATAGCTTTGAGGAAGTAGAGGGTGGCTTAATGGCGTATATCCTAAAAGAAGAATGGAAGGAGAATATTTTAGAAGAAGTTCGAATCCTTCAGAATCCAGAGTTTGAAATTACTTGGGAGCAAAAAGAGTTTAAGCAGGTAAATTGGAACGAAGAATGGGAAAAGAACTTCAATCCAATCCTTATAAACGATGTATGTTATGTGCGTGCGCCGTTTCATACAGAGAAAGACGTGGCTTATGATATAATTATCGAGCCTAAAATGTCGTTTGGTACCGGACATCACGAAACTACTTATATGATGCTAGAGTATGTGCTTAGCACAGATTTAAAGGATAAAACTATCTTGGATATGGGGTGTGGCACTTCCGTTTTAGCTATTCTTGCTAGTAAAAGAGGAGCAAAAAAAGCCGATGCCATAGATTTTGACAGTTGGTGCTACGAGAATAGTCTGGAGAATATTGAGGCGAATAACTGTAAGAATATCGATGTCTACGAAGGAGCAGTAGAGGTTTTAGACACTCTTTCGTCTAAAAATAGTCCTAAATATGATGTCATCTTAGCCAATATAAATCGAAATGTTCTGTTAGAAGATATACCAAGCTATCTAAAGCATCTTAAAAATGGTGGAGAATTATACGTAAGCGGTTTTTATAAGGAGGATTTACATCTTATTCAAGAGAAAGCAGCTTCGGCGCAAGCCACTTTTGTAGACAACAAAGAGCGCAATAATTGGATAGCAGCTAGATTTAAAAAATAGAATAGATATGTCCATTAAGAAAAAGAGAGTAGAAGAGGCACAAGAAAAAGTAACGGATACACACGAACTGATTCTATGGAACGATGAGGTAAATACCTTCGATTATGTGATCGATGTTTTGATTCGTGTGTGTGAACATGACCCAATTCAAGCAGAACAATGTGCTTTGCTTACTCATTATAAAGGAAAATGCAGTATTCGTTCAGGAAGTTTGGAAGAGATGAGTAGTCTGTGCTTGAGTCTATTAGATGCAAATCTAAGTGCTGAGGTGAATTAATTCAAATTCTTTGCTTGGATATTGTTTTGTTAGTAATAATAACATTGCTATATTTGCATCGCAATCAACAAGAACGGCCTCGTGGCGCAACTGAATAGCGCATCTGATTACGGCTCAGAAGGTTGCAGGTTTGAATCCTGCCGAGGTCACAAGATTAAAACGCAATTATCTGTATAGCAGGTGGTTGCGTTTCTTTTTTAGGTGTATCTAGTCCATCATTAGTCCTCATCACTATTTTTAATGGGTTCTTTACAGAAATTTGAATTGTCTTTTTATAGGTTGCGAAACAGATGAAAAAAGCCCTTTTCACTTTTGCAAATAAATAGGTTTGTTTGTATGTGGAGTAACTAGGTTAAAACAATATTATCTTTGCTAGATCTTTTTTAAATCTATAACTCGAGTTTAGTATTCGCATGGAATTCCTTCTTACAGAGCTTAGCAATCTATCTGTTTGTCGAGGTTTATTATATCAATTACTGTATTGACTTGACTTTCTAATTTAAACATTAGTTGTGTTCTCTATGGACTCTCGTTTGTCAATGTTTTAGCTTCAGTTATTTAAGCATGATTAAAAGTACGTCTGTTCCATCCAAAAGCAATTGCGCGTTACTCATCCAAATGCACTTCTATAGTGCCAAATTGCCAGCCAATTCTTTTAGTCTAATTTCTGACAGCTTTGCTGCGTATGCTGCATTGCTGGAACGTACTACCGCATTAATATAGTTTAACTGTGCAGCTCTAAACTCTATGGTGGGGATGGTTCCTATATTATATTTCGCAATAGTAATATCCAAATTTTCCTTTGCAATATCCTCGTTTCGTACCTCCAATTCCATCAAGTTCAAATTGGTCTGATACGTTTGGTAAGCAGTTGATATTTGAGTCAATAGACTTTGGGTTTGTTGCTCAATCCACAATTCAGAATTTTCTATTTCAATTTCGGCTATTTTTTTATTTCGTTTTTTATTGAGCCCATCAAAAAGATTTAGTCTGGCTGTAAAGCCAAAATTGAAACCTCGCGACTGATTACTGGTCGAAAACCCTAAACTCGATTCTGAATCGTGAAACAAGTAGCCTGCCTGTGCACTAATGCTAGGCAGACGGTCGCCCTTATTTTGCTTTAGCTCAAGTTCGGCTATTTTTTTATTTATTAATTGTGTCTGTAATTGCGGGTTTTGCGCTTTAGCTTTCTCTTCTAAAGTTATGAGATCTAAGCTTCTATCGATAGCAATCAGATCCACAACACTAAAATCTGTCTTTATCTCCCTTCCAATAATTTCATTCAAACGGGTTTTAGTGTTTTTAAACAGCTCCTGTTGTCTATAATACTGGGTTTGATCTGTATTTTCATCCACTTGCGCATTCAATAGCTCTAATTTTGAAGCTTTCCCAATATTAAACCGATTATTGGCAAGCTCTACTCTTTGACGTGAAATTACCAAAGTGCTATCCAAGGCATTAAGTTGTCTTTTCTGTTGCACCAAATCATAGTAGGTAATCATCACATCGCTTACAGTTGCCAGAATGGCTTTTTGCAGTTCGATTTCGCCCAATTTTTTCATTTCTTTTAATTGGTCATAACGTGCAAACATCCTTAGTCCATCAAAAATAGTCCAATCTAGTTCTACGCCATAATTCAAGTTATTGTTTTTTGCATTATCTTGCGAAAGACTTGTGCCGTCGGAGCGGGTTTGACTAATATTCTGAATGCTATTATTAGTATTCGCTACTGCATTTACGGTAGGTAACATTCCAGCAAAACCTTTACTCACGGAAGTTTCATCAATTTCCAATTCATTGGTCACAATTCTTATTTGGTAATTATTTTCGAGAGCAATTTCAATGGCCTCATTTACTGTAAGAAACTCCTTTTCTTGGGCCATAATTGCACTAAAACTTAAAGATGCAATAAATAATGCTACTATTTTATGTAATGCTTTCTGCTTCATATTCTTCAATTTTATCAAATTCTGGGCGATGGATTTTTTCTTTGGACCACATTAAATATAGTGCTGGGATTACAAAAAGGGTAAGAATTAAAGAAAACATCGTTCCACCAACAATAACGACACCCATACCCATTCTGCTTGTGGATGCTTCGCCTAAGGACAAGGCGATGGGTAGTGCTCCTAAAGCAACGGTTAGGCTAGTCATTAAAATAGGTCTCAATCGTGATTCAGATGCTTTTAATATAGCTTCTGTTTTCTGCATACCACCTTCTCGAAGTTGGTTAGCGAATTCTACAATCAAAATCCCGTTCTTAGTCACCAAACCTATTAGCATGATAGTTCCAATCTGGCTAAAAATATTCCATGTCTGTCCAAAAAGCCATAGTGAAAATACGGCACCAGCAACCGCCATTGGTACCGTAAGAATTATTATAAATGGATCGATAAAACTTT
>DATGMW010000033.1:0-13597 GCA_035307105.1 Flavobacteriaceae bacterium | reverse complement strand
AGTATTCCTTCCAGGAAAAGAAGCTTAGAAATATTTAAGCACAAATAAGTACGTATGCCTCTAGAATGCATACGTTCCTACTTGAATATTGCAAATTACATATAGAATAGCCTGTAAATCTTCTTATATTTACAGGCTTAAATTTTTAATACGATGAATATAGAGAAACTGGTAAGCGACCATATAAAACAAGGCTTAAAACAAGAGTATGATGTAGATTTGGACAAAGTAGAGTTTCAGGCAACTAGGAAAGACTTTGAGGGAGATATAACCGTAGTGGTTTTCCCGATCCTTCGCCATATAAAAGCAAACCCAGTGGCCATAGGGGAATTTTTAGGAAATCATCTGGTAGCACAGCTTCCGCAAGTAGAGAAGTTTAATGTGGTACAGGGCTTCTTGAACCTAGTGCTCTCGGACAACTATTATCTAGATTTTTTCACCAATACAAAAGACTTTGGAGCCTTTGGATTGGAGTCCAACACCAAGGCACCGATTATTGTAGAATATTCCTCTCCAAATACCAACAAGCCTTTACACTTAGGGCACATTCGTAACAACTTATTAGGATATTCGGTTTCCGAGATTTTAAAAGCAGCTGGACACCCAGTGCATAAAACACAGATTATAAACGATCGTGGCATTCATATTTGTAAAAGCATGATTGCATGGCAACGATTTGGCGATGGAGAAACCCCAGAATCTTCCAAGATGAAGGGTGATCACTTAGTTGGAAAATACTACGTGAAATTTGATGAGATCTACAAAGAACAAATCAAGGAGCTAGTAGACCACGGTATGTCGGAGGACGATGCCAAACAACAAGCAGAGATTATTCAGGCTGCACAAGAAATGCTTCGCAAGTGGGAAGCAAACGACGAGGAGGTGTTAAGCCTTTGGAAGAAAATGAATACTTGGGTATACGAAGGATTTGACGCTACATACGATGCGTTAGGCGTAGATTTTGACAGCCTTCTTTATGAAAGCGACACCTATTTATTAGGTAGAGATATTGTAGAGAAAGGAATAGAAAGTGGTGTTTTTTATAGACGAGAAGACGGATCGGTTTGGTGTGATCTTACCGAGGATGGATTGGACGAAAAAATAGTTTTACGTGCCGATGGAACTTCTGTTTACATGACACAGGATATCGGAACTGCAATAAAACGTATAGAAGATCATCCAGAAACAGAGGGAATGATTTATACAGTAGGGAATGAGCAGAATTACCACTTTAAAGTGCTATTCCTTATCTTAAAAAAGCTTGGTTATGAGTGGGCAGAAAACCTATACCATTTGAGCTATGGAATGGTAGATTTACCATCTGGAAGGATGAAAAGCCGTGAAGGAACGGTGGTGGATGCCGATGATTTAATTGCAGAAATGGAACAAGCAGCTAGGACTATCTCCGAAGAACTTGGAAAGCTTGAAGGTTTAACCGAACAAGATAAAAATGAGCTGTACCATACCATTGGAATGGGAGCGCTAAAGTATTTTATACTTAAGGTAGATCCAAAAAGAGGCATGGTATTCAATCCAGAGGAAAGTGTAGATTTCCAAGGAGATACAGGGCCATTTATCCAATACACCCATGCACGTATTCAATCTATAGCCCGCAGAGCTGCAGAAGAAGGCGTGAAAGAAACTTGGAATTCTAGTGTGATACGTTTACACGAGAAAGAAAAAGAGTTGCTGAAGATAATGCAAGGATTCCCAGAGGCTATCCAGCAAGCCGCAAAACAGCATAGCCCTGCATTGATTGCAAATTATACCTATGAGTTGGTTAGAGAGTTTAACTCCTTCTACCAGAATGTATCTATTTTGGGCGTGGAAGACGAAGAACTAAAATCATTCCGTGTGGCTCTGTCCAAAGCAGTAGCTAGCATTATAAAAACTGCATTCAAATTATTAGGAATAGAAGTGCCTGATAGAATGTAGTTTTAGTTGAGTTAATCAATAAGATTATATACCTCTTTGATGCTTTCTAAAATACTGTTATAATCGATATTTAAGTCTACTAACTTTCCAGAAGACATATCAAAAACCCAGCCGTGTACCGTCAGTCCATACTCTTTATTGGCTATCTGTACATCGGCTGTTTTTATAACGTTTATACATTGTTCTATCACATTTAGTTCTACCAGTCGTCGGTAACGCATTTCAATATCGGTAATAGCATTCAATTCTAATTTGTGCATACGATATACATCCCTAATGTTTCGTAGCCATGGGTTTAAGATTCCTAAATCCTTTGACTCCATCGCAGCTAATACACCACCACAACCATAATGACCGCAAACTATGATGTGTTTTACCTTTAATTGTTTTACGGCATAGTTTATAACAGACATGGCACTGAAGTCCAAATTGGAAATCACATTGGAGATATTTCTGTGAACAAAAACCTCGCCTGGTGCAGCTCCCATAAGCTCTTCGGCAGTAACACGGCTATCGCTACATCCTATGTATAATACCTCTGGTTTCTGGTCCTGTGCAAGGTCTTCAAAATACTTAGGATCATGATGAAGCTTCCTAGCAACCCACTGCTCGTTGTTTTTTAAAATTTCTATAGTATTCATAGGAGGTGACTAAAATGTTTAGGCTATAAAAATAACGAAAAGAATAAAAGGGTAGGATGGATTTGGAAGATAAAATCTAGCCTTTTTGTAATAAACTTATACTCTGTTGGTTATGTTTTTACTACAAAGGCCACAAAAAGTGCTTATAAGGTGTTTTATCACAGAATGTACTTTGTGACTTGCTTTGCAATCTTTATATTTGCATAACGAAATACTTTGCAACAATTATGTTTGAAAATTTAAGTGAAAAGTTAGATAAAGCGCTACACGTTTTAAAAGGGCATGGTAGCATTACCGAAGTGAACGTAGCCGAAACGCTGCGTGAAGTTCGTAGAGCATTGTTGGATGCTGACGTAAACTTTAAAACGGCAAGAAACTTTACTAACCGAGTTCAGGAAAAAGCACTTGGCCAAGATGTACTTACTACATTACAGCCAGGGCAGCTTATGGTGAAGATTGTAAAGGATGAGCTGACCGAATTGATGGGAGGAGAAACAGCTGGGCTAGACCTGAGTGGGAATCCTTCGGTTATTCTTATGTCGGGATTGCAAGGTAGTGGTAAAACTACTTTCTCTGGAAAACTTGCTAACTTTCTAAAAACAAAACAGTCTAAAAAACCATTGTTGGTTGCCTGTGACGTTTACCGTCCGGCTGCTATCAATCAGCTACACGTTGTAGGAGAACAGATAGGCGTAGAAGTTTATAGCGAAGAAGGTAATAAAAATCCAGTAGAGATTGCAGAAAAAGCAATCGCTCATGCTAAAGCAAACGGATTTAACGTAGTGATTATAGATACGGCAGGTCGTTTGGCGGTAGATAAGGAGATGATGGATGAAATCTCAGAAATCCATCGTACTATAAAACCACAGGAAACATTGTTTGTGGTAGATGCCATGACGGGTCAAGATGCTGTGAATACAGCGAAAGCTTTTAATGATATTCTAAACTTCGACGGTACGATACTCACCAAGTTAGATGGTGATACTCGTGGTGGTGCAGCTATATCCATTAAAAGTGTAGTAGACAAGCCTATTAAATTTATCGGTACGGGCGAGAAGATGGATGCAATTGATGTATTCCACCCTGCTAGAATGGCCGATAGAATCCTGGGAATGGGAGACGTTGTTTCCTTAGTAGAACGTGCACAAGAACAGTTTGATGAAAAGGAAGCACGAAAACTACAGAAGAAAATCGCTAAAAATGAGTTTGGGTTTGATGACTTCTTAACCCAAATCCAACAAGTAAAGCGCATGGGAAGCATGAAAGACCTAGTAGGTATGATTCCAGGTGCTGGTAAAGCGTTGAAAGATGTGGATATTGATGATGATGCGTTTAAGCATATCGAAGCTATCATCCATTCGATGACGCCACAAGAAAGAACTTCTCCTTCGGTTTTAAACGGCAGTAGAAAAAGAAGAATTGCAAAAGGTAGCGGTACTAGCGTACGTGAAGTAAATCAGCTGCTAAAACAATTTAACGAAATGAGCAAGATGATGAAGATGATGCAAGGTGGCGGTGGTAAAAAGATGATGCAAATGATGAATAGAATGAGATAATATGGAGCGATTACTATATTGTTGCATACCAGATTAAAAAGAAACCAATACGCGTCGAAGTTTTCGTATAGAAACTCGGCGTGTTTTTTATTACATAAACTATAAATAGCTCAACAACATGACAATTCTAGATGGTAAAAAATTATCGGAAGAGATTAAACAAGAGATAACCCAAGAGGTTAAAAAAATTACAGGGCAAGGAAAACGCGCACCACATCTTGCTGCGGTATTAGTAGGAACCGATGGAGCAAGCTTGACCTACGTTGGTAGTAAGGTTAGGTCTTGCGAGAAAGCAGGCTTCAAATCTACTTTGATTCATCTGTCAGAAGATACCACACAAGAAGCGCTATTAAACAAGATTGAAGAGCTAAACGCAGACAAAGGTTTAGATGGATTTATAGTGCAATTACCACTGCCCAAGCATATAGACGAACAAACCGTTCTGGAAGCGGTTAACCCACAAAAAGACGTGGATGGATTTCATCCAGAGAATTTTGGACGAATGGCTTTGGGTATGGAAAGCTTTATCCCTGCAACACCTTTTGGAATTATGGAGATGTTGAAGCGTTACGAAATTGAAACATCAGGAAAACATGCTGTAGTTATAGGTAGAAGTAATATAGTGGGAAGACCAATAAGCATCTTATTGAGCAATAAAGGAGAACCTGGAGACTGTACGGTAACTTTGACACACAGTAGAACAAAGAATCTAAAAGAAATAACCAAATCGGCAGACATTATTGTATCTGCTTTGGGAGTTCCTAACTTTGTAACCGCCGATATGGTAAAAGAAGGGGTGGTAGTTATAGACGTTGGAATTACACGAGTAAAAGATGAAACTGCGAAAAGAGGCTATGTTATTACCGGGGATGTAAACTTTGAAGAAGTAAGTGCTAAAGCTTCGTACATAACTCCTGTTCCTGGTGGCGTAGGACCTATGACGATTGCCATGTTGCTTAAAAACACCTTGTTGTCTCGTTATAGAAGCATGAAAAACGAGAAGTAAATCCTAAAAGATTTTAAAATTAAAACCCTCAAAGAACTAATATAGTTTTTTGAGGGTTTATTTTATAAAAGTACTTTGTTATAATACGTTTGAAATCCGCGAAAGCGAAAAATCAATTCAAAGAACAATAAAGAACTGATTAATTTATTGCGAGTACTCCTCTATATATTCTTTTCTATAAACGCTCACCAAGATTAAGAAGAGACTGATTAGTATAGGTCCAAAGATCAGCCCAATAAATCCAAATAATGGCACACCAATTATTACACCGATCAAGGTGATAAGAGGGTGGACATCATCCAAGCGTTTAAGTGCGTATAGCCTAATTACGTTATCGGAAATGCCTACTACTACAAAACCATAAATCAATATTCCCCATGCGGCAAATGGCTCGCCTGCAGAAAGAGTAAGCAAAAATACTGGAATAATCCCTACCATAGTTCCTATCACTGGAATCATAGATCCAATCGCGGTTATTACAAACCAAAAGAAAGGATCGGCAGCACCAAAAATTAAAAATCCAATCAGAGATACTATACCTTGAAAAATAGCCACCACCGGAATGCCAATAGCATTTGCTCTAACCATTTTTCTGCATTCCGTCGCTATGATGGATAGATTTTCCGGTTTAAAAGGTAGGTACTTATAAAAAGTATTGATCATATTTTTTGAGTTGATGAGCATATAATAAAGCAAGAGATACATAATTGCAACGGATATAAGCATGTTAAATGTACCACCTGCAATAGACTGCAGATTATTAGAGATCATATCTACTACCTTTCCAGTGTCGATCTTTGCTCCTATATCGAATCCTAAGCGACTTTCTAAGTTGGTAAACTGTTCGATAAAAGCTTCCATAACCTTTTCTGAACTATTTACTGCTTTACCTATCTTATTGCCCAACATAATCGCGGTGCCCGTCAATGGAACCAATATGATGATAAAGGAAGCAAGCATTAATATAACCGCCGAGAGGACTTTTCCAACCCCTTTATTAATCAATTTATCCATAAATGGATTCAACATCACATACAGTGTGATAGCACCCAGTACACCAGATAGGTAGGGTAGGGTTTCGAAAACGATAAGAAAACCCATTATGGCAATGACGAATAATACGAATATTTGGCGTACAAGAGCAGGCTTCATCATAATACAAAAAGATTAATATTTTAGTGCAAGATACTGTAAAAATAGATGATATACCTATTTTGAATTCCAGTCTTAAGCAGGTTTTAACATAGAAAAGCTATAAATATTAAACTAAAGTAGTAGTTGCAACTAATTAATTAGTTATGTTTGGATAACAAAAGAGATTAATTATGAGAGAATTAACCAAAGCAGAAGAGGAGATAATGCAAGTCCTCTGGGAATTAGAAGAGGCCAATGTAGCGTCCATCATCGAACAATTACCCAATCCAAAGCCTGCCTACAATACGGTTTCAACTATTGTAAGAATATTAGAAAGCAAAGGATTTGTAGATTTTAGAAAGAAAGGTCGTGGACATATTTACTTTCCGATTGTAGAAAAGTCAGAATATAGCAATCAGTATTTAAACAAGTTTTTATCTGGATACTTCCAAGGTTCTTTTAAAAGTATGGTGTCATTTTTCGTTAAAAAGAATGATTTAAGTATGCAAGAGATGGAGGAAATATTGAAGATAATAGACAAGGAAAAAACGGAGAAATAATGGGAACGATACTTATTCAAATAGTTTTCTATCAGATATTGTTTTTAGCGCTTTATGAAGTCTTGTTAAAGCGAGACACGCATTATAATTTACAACGCTTTTATTTGTTGTTTCTACCAGTACTTGCTTTGTTTTTGCCTTACTTAGTAATACCAGCTTTATCCAAAGGTATTGTAGAAACTTACCAACTGAGTATGCCGGCAATCCTTCTTGGCGATGTCTCGAACGGAGAGCTGGTAAATACTAGCACAACGCGTACCGTTGGTAACAGCTATTCTGTTCTATTCATAATATGGGCTGTTGGTGCGGGTGTATCTAGCATGTGGTTTTTATGGAAATACCTAAGTCTCCTTAAATTACGAGCAACTGCAAGTCTAGTAGACAAAGGAAATTATAAGCTAGCAAGTCTACCAAATACCGATGTGGCCTTTTCATTTGGCAACACTATTTATTTAGGAGAAGCATTGGAGGAAGAGGCCAAGGAAGTAATATTAAAGCACGAGAAAGTACATGTAGCACAGAAACACAGTATGGATTTAATTCTATATCAGTTACTGCGAATTGTATTTTGGTGGAATCCAGTGATTTACCTCTTTCAAAATCGCCTGGAAGCCGTACATGAATATATTGCCGATGCGGAGGTTGTGGCGCATATAGCTAAGAAAGAGTATTATCAGAACCTGTTATCACAAGTATTTAAAACCAACGGAATCTCTTTTACCAACACATTTTACAAACAATCCTTAATCAAAAAACGAATAATTATGTTACAGAAAATCAAATCCCCTAGAAAATCTAAGTTTAAGTATCTATTAGTATTTCCCTTATTAGCCTTTATGTTGGTCATTGTTTCTTGTGCGAGCCATATAGCTAAAAATGATAAGTTAAAAGAAACTGAAGTTGTTGAAATGGTAGATGACGTACCGTTTGCTGTAGTTGATAAAGTCCCTGTTTATCCAGAATGTGAAGGGAATAATGAAGAACTCAGGAATTGTATGAATCAGAAAATCAATGAATTGGTGGCAAGTCATTTTAATACTAGTTTAGGTAAAGAACTTGGCTTGGAGGGTGTTCAATCAATTATGACGATGTTTACGATTGATAAATCAGGAAATATTTCGGATATTAATGTTAGAGCGCCTCATAAGGAGCTTGAGAAAGAAGCCAGACGGGTATTAGATTTATTACCACAATTTATTCCTGGTGAGCAAAAGGGGAATAAAGTAGGAGTTACTTTTACGTTGCCAATTCGATTTACAGTGGCTTCCGAAAAATAATTTGGTGGTTTAGACAAGCCTTAAAGCCTCTTATATTTAACGATATAGGAAGCTTTGTCTTTTTATCATTCTGTATAGAAGATAAAAGAATTAAAATCTTTCTTTGGTTATTTTCCTGAAAACTATTTAAAAAGCTTTAGGTGTTTTTTTAGATTTAAAACCGCTGTAGTGTTAATTTAATGCTATAGTCTTATTGATTGCTCGGTATTATATTAGAATTATATAGGTTTAACACTTATTCGAGGTTGGTTGTAGTTATAGCAGCTTAATTGAATAATGAAGTATTATTAAACCTTAACCAATAAACAGAAAGCTATGTTTAAAAAAACTAAAACACTACGGAAATTATTCAGCAAGAGTCTTTTCTTACCGTTATTTGCCTTTACACTTATTTTTACCTCTTGTAAGAATGACAAAAAAGAAGAGATGCAAGAGATAGAGATCATGGATCGTGAAAAATTATCGGAACAGGATAGACAATTGGAAGAGTCAAGACTAGAGGAATCAAGAAAGGAATTGAATAAAGCAGATAAAAATCAGCAAGAAAAAAGCTCTATAAATACTCCTGTATATACTCCTACTTCTTTCCCAATTACTAATGTAGATCATGCACCAATATTTCCAGGGTGTGAAGATTTTCAGGGCGATGCTGTAGATTGTTTGTCCGACCAAGTAGGGGAATTTGTAGAAAAGCACTTTAATAAGGCTATTGCTGCAGAAGAAGGTCTAAGAGGAACTCAAAATATAAGAGTTAGCTTTGAAATCAACGAAGAAGGAAAAGTACAGAATGTTCAATCTAATGCTGCTAACGTTAGACTACAGAAAGAAGCTAAAAGAGTAATTAGTGAAATGCCCAAAATGAAACCAGGTGTTCTAAAGAACAAGGCGGTTTCTGTACAGTATATGGTGCCTATTAAATTTGAAGTAAAATAAATTTGAATTCATAAAGTAAAAACCATAAGCTTCCTCTACGTATTTGTAGAGGAAGTTTTATTTTCGCTCATTACAAAAGACAAAATAGATAGTTTTCTTGTTTTATTATTTTCTTAAAAAATATTTAAAATCCCTTCTGCATTGCTTAAGTTTGTGAAGCTTCAATTAATAAATACAGCAAATTTATGTACACTGCAGATAAAACCTTTGCACAACAAGCAGATGCCGAGGATGTTTTGGCATCCTTTCAAAAAGAATTTCATAAGCCCAAAATGGAATCGGGCGAACCCTATTTATATTTTTGTGGAAATTCCCTTGGATTACAACCTATACAGACTGCAGCATATATAAAACAAGAACTAGACGATTGGGCAAATCTAGGAGTGGAGGGACATTTTCATGCTAAGAATCCTTGGAAACCTTATCATGAAAGCCTTGCCAAACCCATGGCAAAAATTCTCGGTGCAAAACCTTCGGAAGTAGTTATTATGAACTCGCTTACCGTGAACTTGCACCTGATGATGGTGAGTTTTTATAGACCTACAAAAACCCGATATAAAATTGTAGTAGAAAGCGATGCTTTTCCATCCGACCGATATGCCGTAGCAAGTCAAGCAAAAATGCATGGATTAGATCCGGAGGAAGCTATTGTTTGGTGGAAACCTAGAGAAGGTGAGGAGCTATGTAGAATGGAAGATTTAGAAGTTATAATGAAAACCCATGGCGATTCGGTAGCTTTGTTGATGATAGGGAACACTAACTATTATACCGGTCAGTTTTATCCGATAGAAGAAATTACCAAACTGGGACATAGTTATGGAGCAAAAGTAGGATTTGATTTAGCACATGGCGCTGGAAATATTTATCCAGATTTGCATAACGCAGGTCCAGACTTCGCAGTTTGGTGTACGTATAAATATTTAAATAGTGGGCCAGGAAGTCTTGGCGGTTGTTTTGTTCACGAACGCCATGCTACAAATACCGATTTGGTGCGAATGGCAGGTTGGTGGGGACATGACAAAGCTACGCGATTTAATATGCGCCACGATTTTCTACCCATTCCTGGAGCCGAAGGTTGGCAGTTAAGTAATCCAGCAATCTTGTCTATGGTAGCAGTAAAGTCTTCCTTAGATGTTTTTGATCGGGCAGACTTTCAACGTATCCGAAAGAAATCGGTACACATGACAGGATATTTAGAGTATTTACTTCAAGAAGCAGACAGTAAAAATCTTAGAATAATTACTCCAACTAACGCAGAAGAACGCGGTTGTCAGCTATCCATTCAAATCAAAGGAGCCGATAATCGCATGGCAAAGACTTTATTGGGAAGTGGAATTATCACCGATTGGCGCGAGCCCGACGTTATTCGATTGGCGCCAGTCCCAATATATACTAGCTATCAGGAAGTATATGACTTGGTAGGGAGATTAAAACAAATCATAAAAAACTAAGAATGGGAAAGCAAGAAAAAATCATTGTAGTAGGTGCTGGATTATGTGGAAGCTTACTTGGGCTGCGTATGGCGCAATTGGGCTATGAAGTAACTTTAGTGGAGCGCAGACCGGACTTAAGAAAAGTAGAGCAAGCAGCAGGACGATCGATAAACTTAGCTTTATCCAATCGTGGTTTCGCAGCCTTGGATCTTGTAGGGATGAAAGAAACTGCTTTGGAAATAGGAATTCCTATGTATGGCAGAATGTTGCATAATACAGAGGGAGAAACCTATTTGAGTCCGTATAGTGGAAGAAAAGGCAGGAGTATCTATTCTACTTCCCGTACGCATCTTAATCAACTTTTAATCGATGCTGCAAGCAAACAAGATAAAGTATCTTTCTTATTCGATCATACCTGTACAGACATCGATTTTCAGAAAAAAAGAATAAATGTTCAAGACAACGAATCTGGTGCGAAACAGATTTTAGAAGCGGATTATATTTTCGGAACCGATGGAGCAGGTTCGGTAATAAGAGAATCTATGAAGCAAAGAGGCTACATAAAACAACATGACTTTCAGCAGTTATCCCACGGATACAAAGAACTTTTTTTCCCTGCATTACCAGGAAGTGAATATGCTACAGAAAAAAATGCGTTGCACATTTGGCCAAGGAAAGATTTTATGCTGATTGCATTGCCCAATCCAGGAGGTAGTTTTACAGTAACTTTATTCTTAGCCCACGAGGGAGAAGAAAATAGTTTTGAAGCGCTCTCAGGTCCAGATAAAATAGAGGCTTTCTTTAAAGAGAATTTTGCCGATGCTTTCGAGATCATGCCGAACTTACAAGATCTTTTCGCAACTAATCCGACCAGTATTTTAGGAACGATTAAGTGCTCGCCTTGGCTCGCAGAAAACCGTGTGTTGATTATGGGAGATGCTGCCCATGCCATGGTTCCGTTTTATGGACAAGGAATGAATGCAGCATTTGAAGATGTGTTGGTATTCGATAAAGTATTGAAAGATACCGATGGCGATTTAGAAAAAGCGTTTGCAAACTTTGAGTCCATACGATACAAAGATGCAGAAGCTATTTGTGATTTATCTTTAGACAATTTTAAAGAAATGCAAGCAGATACTGCCGATCCAGACTTTTTGCGTAAACGACGAATCGAAATGGAATTGGAGGCATCCGAAGAGGTGGCATATTTCTCCAAATATTCCTTGGTAACTTTCCAAGAAGATTTTTCGTATGCAGAAGCTTTACGAATAGGTCGAGCACAAGACAAAGCTATTCTAGAACTTCTAAAAGAGAATAAGCTTTCGGAAGATATGCCAATTCATGAAATGCATGAGTTGATTAAAAAACGTACAACAGAAATATTATAAAATAAAAGTTTAAAAACATGAGTAAGAATAGATTATTAAAAGGCAAAGCAACACCAAGAGGCGCATTTCCACATATAAAACGAGCAGGAGATTTTTTATACATTTCAGGAACTAGTTCGAGATTACCAGACAATAGTTTTGCTGGAGTAGAGGTGCTGGATGAAATGGGGACGGTGCGTTTGGATATAGAAGAGCAAACCAGAGCGGTGATAGAAAACATCAAAGACTACTTAGCAGCCGAAGGAGCAGAGCTAACCGATTTGGTAGAAATCAGTTCTTTCCTTGTAAATATGAATGATTTTGCAGGCTACAATAAAGTGTATAAAGAATATTTTAATGCCGAAACTGGTCCTACACGTACCACGGTAGCCGTTCATCAATTACCACATCCTCACTTAGTGGTAGAGATAAAAGCAGTGGCGTATAAACCTCTTAAATAATGATTTTTCTATCCAATTATATTAACGGTAAGCAGGTCCCCGCTATTTCAGATAAGTGGCAGGATGTATATAATCCAGCTACAGGAGAAGTGTATGCACAGTTGCCAGATTCGCAAGCAGAGGATGTAGAGGAAGCTTATAAAGCCGCAGCAACTGCTTTTCCAAAATGGTCGGAAACAACAGTGGAGTATCGAAGTGAGATGCTTGAGAAAATAGCATTGGCAATCGAAGCGAGACATGAAGAGCTGGCACAAGCCGAAAGCAAAGACAATGGGAAACCCATTACTTTGGCAAGAAAAGTAGATATTAATCGAGCGGCTGCGAACTTTCGATTTTTCTCAAAAGCCATTACTCAGTATAGTACAGAAGCCCATCATACAGCGGGTAGAAAAACGATGAACTATACCATACGTAAACCTTTGGGCGTGGTGGGTTGTATCTCTCCATGGAATTTACCGCTCTATCTGTTTTCCTGGAAAATAGCACCTGCACTAGCAGCTGGAAATACGGTTGTGGCAAAGCCTAGCGAAGTTACGCCTTACACAGCAAGTTTATTGGCCGAGATATTAGATGAGGTGGGTTTGCCTGCTGGCGTTCTAAATATTGTCCACGGCCTTGGTGCTACTACAGGACAAGCTATTGTTGCACATCCAGGAATTACCGCCATCTCTTTTACAGGAGGCACAAAAACAGGAGCACATATAGCAGGTGTAGCCGCACCAATGTTTAAAAAGTTATCCTTAGAACTCGGTGGAAAAAACCCTAATATTATTTTTGCTGATTGTGATTTCGATAAAATGCTAAAAACTACCTTGCTTTCTTCTTTTTCTAACCAAGGACAGATTTGCCTGTGTGGAAGTAGAATATATGTAGAGCGAAGTATTTATTCAGAGTTTAAAGAAGCTTTTGTATCAGCTACAAAGAAACTACGTGTAGGAATGCCTTCGGAGGACGATACCCAGATTGGTGCTTTGGTATCCGAAGATCATCTAAACAAAGTATTAGGTTTTGTTAGTAAAGCAGAAGAGGAGGGAGGAAGGATTCTTACTGGCGGAAATAGAATTACTCATGGCGATTTTGCTAATGGGTATTTTATGGAGCCTACTATTATCGAACTGGAGTCGGATGATTGTACCATAAACCAAGAAGAGGTTTTTGGACCCGTAGTAACTTTATTAGCCTTCGACACCGAAGAAGAGGTGCTTTCCTATGCCAATGCAACCAGATATGGACTTTCTGCAACCGTTTGGACAGAAAACCTATCTCGAGCCATGCGTTTAACAGAGGATTTACA
>DATGMW010000032.1:0-9591 GCA_035307105.1 Flavobacteriaceae bacterium | reverse complement strand
GACCGAAAAGCTGTTGCTTTTTGGGGGAGCTATTCAAGAAGCAGGCGCCGTAAAATCCAATAAAATAACCAAAGGAGCAACGAGTGACTTTATGGAGATAGAGCGGCAACGTGGAATTTCTGTTGCTACTTCGGTATTAGCTTACGAATATAAAGGCATAAAGATAAATATCCTGGATACGCCAGGACATAAGGACTTTGCAGAAGACACCTACAGAACACTAACCGCGGTAGATAGCGTAATTGTTGTAGTGGATGTAGCAAGAGGTGTAGAGGAGCAAACTGAGAAGCTAGTGGAAGTTTGTAGAATGCGAAAAATCCCTATCATAGTTTTTATCAACAAGTTAGACAGGGAAGGACGAGATGCGTTTGATTTATTCGATGAAATAGAGCAAAAATTGCACCTAAATATTACACCTTTAAGTCACCCAATAGGAATGGGATATGAATTTAAGGGTATTTACAATATCTGGGAACAAAACGTAAACCTATTTACTGGAGATCCTCGGAAAGATATTGAAGATACCATTGAGATCGATGATTTAAACAATCCAGATTTAGATACTTTAATTGGTAAAAAAGCGGCTAACACCCTTCGGGAAGAACTTGAATTAAGCATGGGGGTTTATCCAGAATTCGATAAAAAAGAATATTTAGCTGGAAATTTAAATCCAGTGTTTTTCGGATCTGCTTTAAATAACTTTGGCGTTCGTGAATTATTGGATTGCTTTATAGATATTGCGCCAGAGCCCCAGCCTAAGGAAAGTGATACAAGGCTAGTATATCCTAACGAAAAAGAAATGACGGGTTTTGTATTTAAAATCCATGCAAACATGGATCCTAAACACCGAGATCGTTTGGCCTTCGTAAAAATTGTATCGGGTACCTTTGAGCGAAACAAACCGTATCTAAGCGTACGCCAAGACAAGATGATTAGATTCTCAAGTCCAAATGCCTTCTTTGCAGAGAAGAAAGAAATTGTAGACATTTCATATCCAGGGGATATTATAGGTCTACATGATACAGGTAATTTTATAATTGGCGATACTTTGACCGAAGGCGAGATTATGAACTACAAGGGAATGCCGAGCTTCTCGCCAGAATTCTTTAAGTATATAAACAATGCCGACCCAATGAAGTCTAAACAGCTTAATAAAGGTGTAGAGCAGCTGATGGACGAAGGAGTAGCGCAATTGTTTACGCTAGACTTCAACGGTAGAAAAATTATTGGAACGGTAGGTGCACTACAATTTGATGTTATTCAATACCGATTGGAACACGAATACGGCGCAAAATGTTCCTACGAAAATATTAATATCCACAAAGCTTGTTGGGTAGAGGCAAAAGATAAAAAATCGGAAGAGTATAAAGAGTTCTCTCGAGTAAAAGCACGCTACTTAGCAAAAGATAAGCAAGGACAAGAAGTGTTCTTAGCCGACTCTGCATTTACCTTACAAATGACTCAACAGAATTTCCCAAATATTAAACTACACTTCGTAAGTGAATTCTAATAGAGAAGGAATAATGTAAAATGAAGAAAGGAGTCTCTCATACTGAATGTAGACTCCTTTTTTTTTGATTTAAGCTTCTCCCGTAGGTCCAAAGCTTAGAGGGATACTTGGCTGCTCAAAGTCTTTTATTTCTCCATGTTTTTTCTCAAAACGAACCACATTGTCATTCAATGCTTTCAAAAATCGCTTTGCGTGTTGTGGCGTTAAGATTATTCTGGACTTCACTTTGCTTTTTGGCACCCCAGGCATTACTTTCACGAAGTCTACCACAAATTCGGATACCGAATGATTGATTATTGCCAAGTTACAATAGATACCTTCCGCTACCTGATCGTCTAGTTGGATGTTTATTTTTCCTTGATTCTTATTCTTGTTGTCTGCCATAATGTAAGTCAATTATTAATAAAAAAAGACCGCCCTTTAAGGAGCGGTCTTTTGTGTTTTTCTTTTCGAACCTACTCTAATATATTAGGTGCTTAAAGATATAAAATTAATTAAGGTTAACTTCCGTTTTTTCCTTTTTCATTCTTTCAAGTTCGCTTTTAGAACCGACAATTATACTATCGTATCTACGCATTCCAGTACCAGCTGGAATCTTGTGTCCTACAATAACATTCTCTTTCAGTCCTTCTAGTAAATCTACTTTACCAGCTATCGCAGCTTCGTTCAGTACTTTGGTAGTTTCCTGGAACGACGCAGCAGAAATAAACGACTTGGTTTGTAGGGATGCTCTAGTAATACCTTGCAGTATTGGCATTGCTGTTGCAGCAACGGCATCTCTAGCTTCAATCAGAGCCTTATCCTCACGACGTAGGATAGAGTTTTCATCTCTTAACTTACGTGCAGTAACGATCTGACCTTCTTTTACGCCTTCCGAATCTCCAGCATTTTCAATTACTTTCATTCCAAAAATCTTATCGTTTTCTTCGATAAAGTCTTCTTTATGAATTAATTGATTCTCTAGGAAAATCGTATCTCCTGAATCTACAATTTGAACCTTACGCATCATTTGACGTACTACTACCTCAAAGTGCTTATCGTTAATCTTAACTCCCTGTAGGCGGTATACCTCTTGTACTTCGTTTACTAAGTATTGCTGTACAGCAGCTGGTCCCTGAATACGCAGAATATTTTCTGGCGTAATAGCTCCATCCGATAGTGCCATACCTGCACGTACATAGTCATTTTCTTGTACAAGAATCTGATTAGATAGTCTAACCAAATACTTCTTAATATCTCCTTGTCTAGACTCTACGATAATCTCACGGCTACCTCTCTTTATTTTACCAAAGGAAACAACACCGTCTATTTCAGAAACTACTGCCGGGTTTGATGGGTTACGCGCTTCGAAAAGCTCGGTAACTCTTGGAAGACCACCAGTAATATCTCCTGCTTTAGAAGATTTACGAGGAATCTTAACCAATACTTTTCCTACTTTAATCTTCTCCTCATCGTCTACCATGATGTGTGCACCTACTGGTAAGTTATAAGAACGAAGAACTTCATCTTTATTATTTAAAACCTGAAGCGTTGGAATTTTCTTACGGTCTTTTGTTTCAGAAACAACCTTCTCCTGGAATCCGGTTTGTTCGTCAATCTCTACTTTAAAAGTAACGCCTTGTTCAATATTTTCATAACGAACCTTACCTGCAAATTCCGAAATAATAACACCGTTATACGGGTCCCACTTACAGATCTGGGTTCCTTTTTTGATTTTAGACCCAGGCTTAACAAATAAACTAGAACCATAAGGAATGTTGTTAGTGCTTAACACGATTCCTGTATCTGGATCGATTATTCTAGCTTCAGAAGTACGGGAAATAACAACATCTACTTTGTTCCCTTCATTATCTTCTCCATGAACAGTTTTCAACTCTTCAATTTCAAGGATACCGTCAAATCTTGCGTCGATAGAGCTCTCTTCCGAGATGTTACCAGCGATACCTCCAACGTGGAACGTACGGAGTGTAAGCTGTGTTCCAGGCTCTCCAATAGACTGTGCAGCAACTACACCAACAGCCTCACCTATTTGAACCATTCTATTGGTAGCAAGGTTTCTACCATAACATTTAGCACAGATTCCTCTAGTAGTCTCACAAGTTAATGCAGAACGTACTTCTACCGATTCTATTGGAGATTCTCCAATTTTAGCTGCGATGTCTTCTGTAATGTGCTCTCCTGCCTCCACCAATACTTCATTGGTCAATGGGTGGTATACATCATTTAGTGAAGTCCTACCTACTATTCTAGCGGCAAGTACTTCAATAACCTCTTCGTTCTTCTTAAGAGCAGTTACTTCTACTCCTCTTAACGTAGAACAATCGTGTTCGTTAACAATAACGTCTTGAGAAACGTCTACCAATCTACGAGTTAAGTAACCAGCATCAGCAGTCTTTAATGCAGTATCTGCAAGACCTTTACGAGCACCGTGTGTAGAGATAAAGTATTCTAGAATCGATAGTCCTTCCTTAAAGTTAGAAAGAATAGGGTTTTCTATAATCTCTCCACCACCAGCGGTAGCTTTTTTAGGTTTAGCCATTAGACCACGCATACCGGTTAACTGACGAATTTGCTCTTTACTACCTCGTGCTCCAGAATCAAGCATCATGTATACCGAGTTAAAGCCTTGCATATCCTCACGGATTCTAGTCATAGATAACTCTGTAAGTTCTGCGTTTGTGGCAGTCCATACATCAATCACTTGGTTGTAACGCTCGTTAAAGGTAATTAGTCCCATGTTGTAACTATCCATGATACTGTCTACTTGCGCATTAGCTGCGTCAATCATGGCTGGCTTTTCTTCTGGGATAATAATATCTCCTAAGCTAAAGGATAAGCCTCCTTCGAAAGCAAACTTATAACCTAAGTCTTTAATCTCATCCAAGAAATCTCCTGTGGTTGGCACGTCGGTTTTCTGAAGTACTATTCCAATAATATCTCTTAGGGCTCTTTTGTTAAGAACCGTGTTTATAAATCCAGCTTTCTTAGGAACAACCTCGTTAAATAATACGCGTCCAACGGTAGTATCGGCAATTTGTGGTACCAATTCTCCTTCTTCGTTAAAGTCTTCAATTCTTACTTTAATGGTTGCGTTTAACTCTACTTGTCCTTCGTTATATGCAATAATCACTTCTTCAGGAGAGTAGAAAGTAAGACCTTCGCCTTTTACTTTATGCTCTGGAGTAGAAACTCTTGATTTTGTCATGTAATACAATCCTAGAACCATGTCTTGCGACGGAACCGTAATTGGTGATCCATTCGCAGGGTTAAGGATATTATGCGAAGCAAGCATAAGTAGCTGTGCCTCTAAAATAGCCTCAGGTCCTAACGGAAGGTGTACCGCCATTTGATCCCCGTCGAAGTCGGCGTTAAATGCCGTACATGCTAGTGGGTGTAATTGGATTGCTTTTCCTTCAATTAATTTAGGTTGGAATGCTTGAATACCTAATCTGTGTAGGGTTGGTGCACGGTTTAATAATACCGGATGGCCTTTCAATACATTTTCCAAGATATCCCAAACTACTGGTTCTTTTTTGTCTATAATTTTCTTCGCAGATTTAACTGTCTTAACAATTCCACGCTCGATTAATTTACGAACGATGAATGGTTTATACAGCTCCGAGGCCATTTCTTTTGGAATACCACACTCAAAAAGTTTTAGCTCTGGACCAACGACAATTACCGAACGTGCGGAATAATCTACACGTTTACCTAGTAGGTTTTGACGGAAACGCCCTTGCTTTCCTTTCAGGGAATCTGAAAGAGATTTCAACGGACGGTTAGATGCCGTAGTTACTGCAGATGATTTTCTTGTATTGTCGAATAGAGAATCCACCGATTCCTGTAACATACGTTTTTCGTTACGTAAGATTACTTCTGGTGCTTTTATCTCCATCAATCGCTTCAAACGGTTATTACGAATAATAACACGACGATATAAATCGTTTAAGTCGGAAGTTGCGAATCTACCTCCATCTAGGGGTACTAAAGGACGTAATTCTGGTGGAGTAATAGGGATTACCTTCATTATCATCCACTCAGGTAGATTTTCTCTACGTGAATTTGCGTCTCTTATTGCTTCTACAACCTGTAGTCTCTTTAGAGCCTCTGTTTTTCTTTGTTTGGAGGTTTCATTATTTGCTTTGTGACGTAAATCATAAGACAACTCATCTAAATCGATGCGTTTTAATAGGTCTATTAGACACTCTGCACCCATCTTAGCGATGAATTTATTTGGATCTTCATCGTCCAAGTACAGGTTTTCTTGTGGTAAAGAATCTAGAATATCTAGGTACTCTTCTTCCATTAAGAAATCCATTTTCTTTACTGGCTCTCCATCTTCGTGCTTTGCAATTCCAGGTTGAATTACAACATAACGTTCGTAGTAGATAATCATATCTAGCTTCTTGGATGGCAAACCAAGGATGTATCCTAATTTATTAGGTAAACTTCTAAAATACCAAATATGTGCTACAGGAACCACAAGGTTTATGTGTCCTACACGCTCTCTACGCACCTTTTTCTCTGTAACCTCTACGCCACATCGGTCACAAACAATTCCTCTATAACGAATTCTTTTATATTTACCACAAGCACATTCGTAATCCTTAACAGGACCGAATATACGCTCACAGAAAAGACCGTCACGCTCTGGTTTGTGCGTACGGTAGTTAATGGTTTCTGGTTTAAGCACCTCTCCTCTAGATTTTGCCAAAATCGTCTCTGGCGATGCCAAGCCTATAGAAATCTGATTGAATTTCTGTACTGTGTGTTCTTTATTTCTTGCCATAATGCTTGTATGTACTATACTTTATTGAATATAATCTTGTAGCTTATTCTTGTCGCTACGGAAATAATTTTTCCTTGCTAGAGATTGCTCTAGCAAGGAAAATTACATTATTCTTCCAGTCGGATATCTAATCCTAGACCTTTAAGTTCATGCATCAATACGTTGAAAGATTCTGGTAAACCAGGTTCTGGCATCGTGTCTCCTTTAACGATTGCCTCGTAAGTTTTTGCTCTACCCATAACGTCATCCGATTTAACGGTCAACAGTTCTTGTAGTGCACTTGACGCACCGTAAGCCTCTAGAGCCCAAACCTCCATCTCTCCAAAACGCTGTCCACCAAATTGTGCTTTACCACCTAATGGTTGCTGAGTAATTAAAGAGTATGGACCGATAGAACGCGAGTGCATTTTGTCGTCGATCATGTGTCCGAGTTTCAGCATGTAAATAACTCCTACTGTAGCAGGTTGATCAAATTTCTGTCCAGTTCCACCATCAAATATCGGTGTATTTCCATATCTTGGAATACCCGCTTCGTCGGTGTACTCATTGATTTGATCTAGTGTTGCTCCATCAAATATTGGCGTTGCGAACTTACGACCTAGTTTTTCACCAGCCCAACCTAATACGGTTTCGTAAATCTGTCCAATGTTCATTCGAGATGGTACTCCTAATGGGTTTAGAACAATATCTACCGCCGTTCCATCTTCAAGGAATGGCATGTCTTCTTGTCGTACTATTCTAGCAACAACTCCTTTGTTACCGTGACGTCCAGCCATCTTATCACCTACTTTTAGTTTACGTTTTTTAGCTACGTAAACCTTAGCAAGTTTTAAAACACCCGAAGGTAATTCATCTCCTACAGAAATGGTAAACTTCTCTCTTCGAAGGGCTCCTTGTAGGTCGTTTTCCTTAATGCGATAGTTGTGAAGTAAATCCGCAACCATAGCATTCATCTCCTCATCGGTAGTCCACACTCCCTGTGTTAAGTGTACGTAATCATATACGCTACTTAGCATTCTAAGAGTATACTTCTTGCCTTTAGGGAAGATAACTTCGCCCAATTCATTAGTAACTCCCTGTGCAGTTCTACCACCTACAATCGCAAATAGCTTTTCTACCAACGTATCGTGTAGTGCGGTAAATAACGCTTCGTATTTTGCTTCTAGCTCTGCAATATCCTCTTTGTCTTGTGCACGCTTTCGTTTATCTTTAATCGCTTTAGTGAAAAGCTTTTTATCGATAACAACGCCATGTAAAGAAGGGGAAGCTTTAAGGGATGCATCTTTTACATCACCCGCTTTATCACCAAATATAGCACGTAATAATTTTTCTTCAGGTGTAGGGTCGCTTTCTCCTTTTGGTGTAATCTTACCTATTAAGATATCTCCAGGGTTCACTTCCGCACCAATACGAATCATTCCGTACTCGTCTAGATCTTTAGTTGCCTCTTCGGAAACGTTAGGGATATCATTGGTCAACTCTTCATTACCCAATTTTGTATCTCTAACTTCTAATGCAAACTCGTCGATATGTATAGAGGTGAAGATATCTTCACGCACTACTTTTTCGGAGATTACAATAGCATCCTCAAAGTTATATCCTTTCCAAGGCATGAATGCAATTTTTAGGTTACGCCCTAATGCAAGCTCACCTTTTTCAGTTGCATATCCTTGACAAAGTACTTGCCCCTTGGTAACTCTATCGCCTTTACTCACAATAGGTTTAAGGTTAATCGCAGTACCTTGGTTAGTTTTTCTGAACTTAACTAGCTGATAGGTTTTGCTATCTTCATCGAAGCTCACCATTCTTTGCTCGTCCGTTCTGTCGTATTTTATAGTAATCTCATTTGCATCTACGTACTCCACTACTCCTTCGCCTTCTGCGTTGATTAGTACTCTAGAGTCTGTTGCTACTTGTCGCTCTAATCCAGTTCCTACAATAGGAGAATCTGCAATTAATAACGGTACTGCCTGACGCATCATGTTAGATCCCATCAGAGCTCGGTTAGCATCATCGTGTTCTAAGAACGGAATTAATGAAGCAGAGATAGATGCGATTTGGTTAGGCGCCACATCGGCGTAATCAATTTCGCTAGGATCTACAAGTGGGAAGTCTCCTTCTTCTCTTGCAATAACCTTCTCTCCCATTATTTTTCCATTCTTATCCTGTTCGATATTAGCTTGAACGATAAGCTTGTCTTCTTCTTCCTCGGCGGTTAAGTAAAATGGTTCCGTTTTTTGATCTATTTTTCCATCAACCACATTCCTATAAGGTGTTTCTATAAACCCAAGGCTGTTTACCTTAGCATATACAGAAAGAGAGGAAATAAGTCCAATGTTTGGTCCCTCTGGAGTTTCAATCGGACATAAACGACCATAGTGTGTATAGTGTACGTCACGAACCTCGAATCCAGCACGCTCTCTTGATAAACCTCCAGGCCCTAGTGCAGATAAACGACGCTTATGCGTAATTTCTGCCAGTGGGTTGGTTTGGTCCATGAATTGAGACAATTGGTTGGTTCCAAAGAAAGAGTTAATAACGGACGATAATGTTTTAGCATTGATCAAATCGATAGGTGTAAACACCTCGTTATCGCGCACGTTCATACGCTCTCTAATGGTACGCGCCATACGTGCAAGTCCCACTCCAAATTGTTGTGATAATTGCTCTCCTACTGTACGTACTCTACGGTTGGATAGGTGATCAATATCATCAATCTCGGCTTTGGCGTTGATCAGTTCAATCAGATACTTTACAATAGTGATAATATCTTCTTTGCTAAGTACTAATTGGTCCATATCTACATCAAGACCTAGTTTCTTATTCATTCTGTAACGCCCCACTTCACCTAAGTTATAACGGGATTCGCTAAAGAATAGCTTTTCTATAATACCGCGTGCCGTCTCCTCGTCTGGCGGCTCAGCATTACGTAGCTGTCTATATACATGTTCTACTGCTTCCTTTTCGGAGTTTGTAGGGTCTTTTTGTAAGGTATTATGAATAATTGCATAATCGGTTTGTTGGTTCTCCTCTTTATGCAATAAGATAGTTTTTGCACCAGAATCTACTATCTCATCGATGTGGGCAGCTTCTAGAACGGTATCTCTATCTAAAACTATTTCGTTACGCTCAATAGAAATAACTTCTCCTGTATCTTCGTCAACGAAATCCTCATGCCATGTTTTAAGCACACGTGCAGCAAGTTTTCTACCTAAGAATTTTTTAAGACCAGTTTTTGTGGCCTTTACTTCTTCAGCAAGGTCGAATATTTCTAGAATATCCTTATCACTCT
>DATGMW010000031.1:0-4705 GCA_035307105.1 Flavobacteriaceae bacterium | reverse complement strand
TCTGCTTTAGGTGCACTTAACGGTGAGGAGAAGTGGGCAGAAGCTATACTTGAGCTGATGAAGGCTGTAGATACTTGGATTGAATTACCAGAAAGAGAGGTGGATAAGCCTTTCCTAATGCCAGTAGAAGATGTATTCTCTATTACTGGACGTGGTACAGTAGCAACTGGTCGTATTGAGACTGGTGTTGCAAATACTGGAGATGCAGTAGATATTATTGGAATGGGTGCAGAAAAATTATCTTCTACCATTACTGGAGTAGAGATGTTCCGTAAGATTCTTGATAGAGGTGAGGCTGGTGATAACGTTGGTCTACTACTAAGAGGTCTTGAAAAAGAAGATATTTCTAGAGGTATGGTTGTTTGTAAGCCTGGATCTATTACACCACACGATAAGTTTAAAGCAGAGGTTTATATCCTGAAGAAAGAAGAGGGTGGTCGTCATACACCATTCCACAATAACTATCGTCCACAGTTCTACGTACGTACAACTGACGTAACTGGTACTATTTCATTGCCAGAAAATGTAGAGATGGTAATGCCAGGAGATAACTTGACAATCAATGTAGAGCTTATACAGCCAATTGCATTGAACGTTGGTCTACGTTTCGCTATCCGTGAAGGAGGTAGAACAGTAGGTGCGGGTCAGGTAACCGAGATACTATAATAATTAGATGAGTCAAATCAAGGGTGAGTTTTCGCCCTTGATTTTTCTTACAAACGGGTTTAGCTCAGTTGGTAGAGCACTGGTCTCCAAAACCAGGTGTCGGGAGTTCGAGTCCCCCAACCCGTGCAAATGTTTGCTGTATATTGCATGATATGCTGTACAGCAAATTTTGTTAGATAAAAATAGATAATTCTATAAAGAACTCCGAAAGGACTAAGTAGTTTGCTTAATCAATAGGAGGGGCGTATAAGGCTAAAATATAATAAAACGGTATGATTCAATATGTAAAAGCTTCATTCAATGAGCTTAAATCGCACGTGACATGGCCTACTTGGCCAGAAGCACAACGTTTGACTATTGTAGTAGTTGTGTTTTCGGTTGTTTTAGCATTAGCTGTATGGGGAGTAGATTCTCTGTTCAGTAAAATTATAGGATATTATTTTGATTGGATTAAGGGCTAAGAGAAGAAGATGGGAGATACAACGATGAGTCCAAAAAAATGGTACGTAATACGATCAATTAGTGGACAAGAGAGCAAGATAAAATCTTATATTGAATATGAGGTTACACGATATAATTTAGAAGACTATATTGAGCAAGTATTAGTTCCTACCGAAAAAGTGGTAGTGGAGCGCAATGGTAAGAAAATTACCAGAGATCGCGTTTACTTTCCAGGATATGTTATGATTCAAGCGAATCTAACTGGGGAGATACCACATATAATAAAATCTATCAATGGTGTTATTGGCTTTTTAGGCGAAACAGTTGGCGGAGAGCCAGTGCCGCTTAGAAAAAGTGAGGTGAATAGAATGTTAGGTAAAGTAGATGAGTTGTCTGTTCAGGATGAAATGGTGAGTATCCCATTTACCGTTGGAGAGACCGTTGTTGTTACCGATGGACCATTTAGAGACTTCACCGGAACTATAGAAAAAATAAACGAAGAAAGACGTAAACTTGAAATTATGGTTAAGATTTTTGAGAGAAGGTCTCCATTAGAACTTAACTATACACAAGTTAAAAAAGTATAAGTGTTACACACTAATAATTAAATTTTTCAGGGGCTTCCACCAATGAGAAATTATCAAATCTAAAAAGAAATGGCTAAAGAAATAGGCAAAGTAGTGAAACTGCAAGTCCGAGGCGGAGCAGCGAATCCATCGCCACCTGTCGGTCCTGCATTAGGAGCTGCCGGAGTTAATATAATGGAGTTCTGTAAGCAATTCAACGCTAGAACCCAAGATAAGCAAGGTAAGGTTTTACCTGTTATCATCAATGTTTATAAGGACAAGTCTTTCGACTTTGTAATTAAAACTCCTCCTGCTTCTATACAATTATTAGAGGCTGCAAAAGTAAAAAAAGGATCTGGAGAGCCTTTAACTAAAAGAGTAGGTACAGTAACTTGGGATGATGTTAAAGCAATCGCTGAAGACAAAATGCCTGACCTTAATGCGTTTACCGTGGAGTCTGCTATGAAATTAGTAGCTGGGACTGCCCGCTCTATGGGAATAAGAATCAGAGGCACTCGACCTTTTTAATCTAGAAAAAGAATTATAAAATGGCTAGAGTAACTAAAAAACAAAAAGAAGTGATAGGAAAAGTAGACAGGAATAAACTGTATACGGTTTCAGAGGCTTCTAAGTTGATAAAAGAAATTACTGATGTAAATTTCGATGCTAGTATCGATATCGCAGTACGTTTAAATGTTGATCCGCGTAAAGCTGATCAAATGGTACGCGGTGTGGTTACATTACCGCACGGAACAGGTAAAGATGTTAAAGTACTTGCACTGGTAACTCCCGATAAGGAAGAGGAAGCCAAAGCTGCAGGTGCAGACTACGTTGGTTTAGAAGAATATCTTGAGAAAATAAAAGATGGTTGGACCGATGTTGATGTAATTGTAACTATGCCTTCTGTTATGGGGAGATTAGGACCGCTAGGACGTGTTTTAGGTCCAAGAGGATTAATGCCTAACCCAAAAACCGGGACGGTTACTATGGATGTTGCAAAAGCAGTATCGGATGTTAAGGCTGGTAAAATAGACTTTAGAGTAGATAAAACTGGTATCGTACACGCTGCAATTGGAAAGGTTTCTTTCGACGCAGAGAAGATTAGAGATAATGCTTTAGAACTTATAGGTACGCTTGCGCGATTAAAACCGCAAACAGCTAAAGGGGTATATATGACAAGCATATATATGTCATCCACCATGAGTCCTAGTGTAGCAATTGATACGAAAAGATTTACGGAGCAGTAAAATTTATAGATTATGAAGACTAGAAAACAAAAATCACAAGTAATAGAAGACTTGACTGCCCAGCTTAACGATAATCAAATTATCTATTTGGCAGATATTTCGGGACTGAATGCTGCAGATACCACACTGTTACGTAGAGCTTGTTACAAAGCAAACGTAAGTCTGACCATGGTGAAAAACACTATGCTAGACAAAGCGATAGAACAAGCGGATAAGGATTTAGGGCAACTCTCTGAAGTTCTTAAAGGAAGCACTTCTATAATGTTTTCAGAGACAGGAAATGCACCAGCAAAAGTTATACAAGAATTCCGCAAGAAATCTAAGAAACAACTTCCACTATTAAAAGGAGCTTTTGTTGAAGAAGCTATTTATATAGGAGATGAGAACTTAGACGCTTTAGTGAATATCAAATCTAAAGAAGAAGTTATCGGAGACATCATCGGGCTATTACAATCACCAGCTAAGAATGTTATCTCTGCACTTAAGTCCGGAGGCGGTAAGATTGCAGGTATAGTGAAAACACTATCCGAAAGAAAAGAATAAGCACTAATAATAATAAATATACACAATTACTAAAAACGATAGAAAATGGCAGATTTAAAAGATTTCGCAGAACAATTAGTAAACCTTACTGTAAAAGAGGTTAACGAACTAGCAACTATACTTAAAGAAGAGTACGGCATTGAGCCTGCAGCAGCTGCAGTAGCAGTAGCAGCAGCTGGTGGTGGCGATGATGCAGCAGATGAGCAAACAGAATTCGACGTAATTCTTACTGCAGCTGGTGCTTCAAAACTAGCAGTTGTAAAACTAGTAAGAGAAATTACAGGAGCTGGTCTTAAGGACGCTAAAGGTCTTGTAGATAACGCACCATCACCAATAAAAGAAGGTGTAGCTAAAGACGAGGCTGAAGCACTTAAAGCTCAACTAGAAGAAGCAGGAGCAGAGGTTGAACTTAAATAATACACCTCTAAATCACTCTTAAAGGTTTAGGTCTTCCCTCCAAATTTGGAGAGGGATAGACCTAAACCATTTTGCGTATATAATATGTATACTATTTCTTATATACGCCTCAATCGTTTTTAATAATTATAAATTCCTTCCATAGATGTCAGAAACGCATACTGAAAGATTGAATTTTTCTTCTCTACAGAACATTCCGGCATATCCGGATTTTCTGGATATTCAGATTAAATCCTTCCAGGATTTTTTCCAGTTGGAGACAAAGTCAGAAGCAAGAGTCAAAGAAGGTCTGTACAATACCTTTTTGGAAAACTTTCCAATTCAAGATACTAGAAACCAATTCGAATTGGAGTTCCTAGATTATTTTATAGACCCACCACGCTATTCCATACAAGAATGTATAGAAAGAGGCTTGACCTATAGCGTACCACTAAAAGCGCGACTAAAATTATCTTGTCACGATCCAGAACATGAGGATTTTGAAACCATAGTACAAGATGTATTTTTAGGTACAATCCCATACATGTCACCAAGCGGAACCTTCGTTATAAACGGAGCAGAACGAATTGTAGTGTCGCAACTGCACCGTTCACCAGGTGTTTTCTTTGGACAGTCATTCCATGCAAACGGAACCAAGTTGTATTCCGCAAGAGTTATACCTTTTAAAGGATCTTGGATTGAGTTCGCTACCGATATAAATAGCGTAATGTATGCTTATATCGATAGAAAGAAAAAATTACCAGTTACCACTTTATTCCGTGCCATCGGATATGAGAGTGATAAGGATATTCTAGAAATATTCGACCTTGCTGAAGAAGTAAAGGC
>DATGMW010000030.1:0-26163 GCA_035307105.1 Flavobacteriaceae bacterium | reverse complement strand
AACGGAGCAAACGCACCGCCAGAACCAAAGAGACTCTTGCCTGTCTTAAACTGCTCAATAGCTTTTTTCTATCTCCTCTAAGTTAAATTCTTCTCGTTTCATCTTATTCTGTTTAAAAGTTAATATATAAAATTTTTACTTTTAGACAGAGTTAAGAAAACACCCTCAGACAAAATCTAATTTCGCAAAAGCACGATTGATAATATTCTTAATATCTATTGCGCTTGTTTTCCTATTTGTAATGCTAATCATTAGTTTCGGTCTTTTTGCAGGTATTATGGATAACTTATCGCCTTCTACCTATTAAAAAGCAAAGATTACTTATTAAAACTACACCTACCAATTCTCTATACCCAGAGGGAAGGTGTAGTTTTTATTGGTTGTAACCCACTTTACTCATTTGTACCGATTATTATTTCATATAGTTTCGTACTTTCGCAGGTAAATACTCAATAATAACGCTGTGCCGTCTTCAAAATCCTATTGGTTTTATGCTCTGCTTACCATAGCTTTGGCTGTTGTATTTTTTGTGCTATTTAAAAGTTATCTTCCTAAAAAGTTATTTCCAGAAACCACTATCGATTCCGAAAATATTGTAGTAGACGAGTGGATGCAACAAGCTATTATGGAAGACAGTCTTGCAGAGCAAGCAAAGGACTCCGTTCCAAGTAAAACCGCAGCGGAAATTATTGCTGGAATAGCACAGGAAAATGAGAGTGTGGATTCCATCGTGTCGGTGGATAGTTTAATTGTCAAGACAAACAAGAAAGAAGTTAATGAAACCATTAGTGAGCCTTCTACCGAATTAGATTCTTCCATTTACTTAAATCATTTTTACAAAAGCTTATTGGAGGTCCAAGAAAATCCAAAGGCAAAGAAAGTTCGAATCGCCTATTTTGGAGATTCTATGACCGATGGAGATATGATTGTACAGGATCTTCGAGAGCTTTATCAATCAGAATTTGGCGGTGCAGGAGTGGGGTTTGTACCAATAACTTCCGAATCTGCTAGCTCTCGTGGAAGTATCAGCCATAAATTCTCTAAAAATTGGGAAGAATATGTCTACGTAAAAACCTACGACACCATTTATCCATTCGGCGTAAGCGGACAGGTGTTTTATCAATCAGATACTATAAATCCTACTACATTGCATTTTGCGTCTGGACTCTATGCAAAAGGAAGAGCATTACAAAATCCAGAGTTATACTATGGCAAGTCAAGTAACCAGAATGGAAAGGTGCGAATTTTTACACCATCCGACACTACGGAGTTGAAATTGCGAGCTATTAATAAAATTAATAAGTTAGCTTTAAGCAATAGAAATGCTAAGAGTATGGATATAGAGTTTATAGATGCAGACTCTATTCCTATTTATGGCGTAAACTTCGATTTACCTTACGGTGTACAAATCGATAATTTTTCAAAAAGAGGAAACTCTGGCTTGCCGATTACCCAACTGAATACGCAACTTATGCGTGCCTTTCAGAATGCATTGGAGTACGATTTGATTATCTTGCATTATGGTACCAATGTATTAAACACCAATTCGTTTAATTACGGATGGTATCAATCACGAATGGAGCGGGTAGTAGATCACCTGCGAAATGCCTTTCCGAATACCTCTGTTTTGGTTGTTTCTATAGCTGATAAAGCAACGAAATACGAAACGGAAATGCAAACGGACTCTGCAGTTACCCATTTACTAAGGTCACAAAGAGCATATGCAAATAATAAAAAGACAGGGTTCGTAAACTTATTTACTTTGATGGGAGGCGATGGAAGTATGATAGAGTGGGTAGAGGAACAACCAGAACGAGGAAATAAAGATTACACACACTTTAATCACCAAGGAGCAAAGCAAATTGCGAAGATGATTTATGGGCAATTAGATATGGGCTTTAAAGAATATGTAGAAGAGAAGAATAAAATAGAAGCCGAGAAAGAACGAGTTCGTGTGCAAGACAGTATCCGAAAAGCAGAAGAGGAGCGCGTAAGGCTAGAAAAACTAGAACAAGAACGAAGGCTAAAACAAGATTCAACGTATGTTTCACAAGACTAATTTATATGTATACCTCCTGTTATTTATACCCATAATTGGTTTCTCCCAATCTATGACCGAAACTTCTTATGATTTGGAGAAGCGCATGCCGTTGGAGGCATGGGATGTTTTGACTGATAATAATAGCGCTATCCAAAATATAAGTGCAATAAATAACTTCTTAGAAGATTTGCACGAGCTATATGCAACAAATAAAGGAAGGGTAAGAATAACACATATAGGAGATTCCCATATTCAAGCTGGTTTTTTCCAGACTAAAGCAAGAAAAGATTTACAAAGCATCTTCGGAAATGCCGGTTTAGGCTTTACGTTTCCGCACCGACTTGCTAGCTCTAACGGAATTTCAGAATTGCGTTACACTTCTTCTATTCCTTGGGAAAGCAAACGAAATATTCATGCTTCCGAAACCGACTTTGTTGGATTAAGCGGTTTTAGCTTACAGACCAATCAACGGGACTTTGCTATAGCCCTGGAGGTGAAAGACGATGCGTTTGCTTTTAACACGTTACGAGTATTTACACCCAACCAGAGTCCGATGTTTAGTCTAGCACTAGCAAATCGAGAGGTGAAGTTTGAAAGCAATAGAATAGAGCGTAAGCAGCACACCATAAAATCTGGAGAAGCGCTATCTATTATTGCAAGGAATTATGGGGTAAGTGTTGCAGCCATAAAACAAGCCAATAATCTTCGCTCCGATGCAATTCGAGCAGGAGCTAAACTGACTATTCCAGTAAAAACAAATAAACCTGAGCCTATAGATAAATCAGCTTTTAGCCTACTTGCTTTTATGGATAACTCCAATAATTTTATTTATAACTCGCCAGAGTTGCAGCGTTCCATTTGGTTGTTGCCAAATGAAGGGATAGACATTTACTCGTTGAATGGAATTAGCCTAGAGCGAGATAACTCGGGATTGATATATGATGGAATAGGGGTAAATGGTGCTCGTTTTTCAGATTATAATAAAACCAAACTATTCTTTGAGCAATTAAAATATCTGGATTCCGACTTGCTCATAATTTCTTTAGGAACGAATGAGGCTTTTGATAAGTTGGAAAAAGAGAAATACTTAGCAGACTTAAAATCTTTCGTTAGCAATCTACGAGAGTTACTGCCAGAAGTTTCTATTTTATTTACTACGCCACCGCCATCTTTAGTTGGCAGAAGTGCACCAAATACCTTTGCAGAAGAATATGCTATGGAGATTAGAAACCTAGCAGAGAAACAGAATATTGCTGTTTGGGATTTATATAAGGTGCTTGGCGGAAATGAAAAAATCAGAGAGAATTATACCAACGGATTGGTAGCCAGAGATTATATTCACTATACAGTAAAAGGCTATGAACTAGCTGGCTCATTGTTTTCCGAAGCACTATTGCAAGCACTTTACCATTACTCTATTAATTCTAATAACTAATGGTCTTAGAGGACTTGCTTACATATTTACCAAATTTAGAACAACTAGAGGACTGGTTTCTTTATAACGCCAAAGCGCCTTTGTTGTTTAACTCAAGTTTATTTCTTGGGTTGTTTTTGACCTTTTATTTTGGTTATATCCTTATGCGACGCAAGTTTAGAATGCGTTTGCTGTATACGGTTGCGTTTTCTCTATTCTTTTACTATAAATCCAGTGGGCTTTTCTTTTTACTCCTTGTAGGCACAACGATTGTAGATTATTATTTAGCAAAGCTTATAGCAGGCGAGGAGAATGAAATCCGAAGGAAACTTTACTTAAGCATAAGTGTTGCTGCAAACCTAGGGGTTTTAGCTTATTTTAAATACACTAACTTTTTTTTGGAGAGCATCAATCAGCTCTCAGGGAGTGAATACCATATGCGCTATATCATCCTGCCAGTAGGAATTTCCTTCTTTACTTTTCAGTCGATAAGTTATATTATAGAAGTCTATCGCAAGGAAATAAAGCTAGCAGATAAGTTTATAGACTATCTGTTTTATATTTCATTCTTCCCACAACTTGTTGCAGGGCCTATTGTACGTGCTAAGGATTTTATTCCACAGATTTATAGCAAGGTAAGCCTTAAGAAAGAAGAAGTAAATGAGGCTTTGTTACTTATCATTGGTGGGCTCATTAAGAAGGCGGTAATCTCCGATTATATTTCTACCAACTTTGTAGATCGTGTTTTCGATGCACCAAACTCCTATTCCGCCATCGAAAACCTAATGGCTACTTATGGCTATGCAATTCAGATTTATTGTGATTTCTCTGGGTATTCCGACATGGCCATCGGTTTAGCTTTACTATTGGGCTATAGACTGCCTATAAACTTCGATGTACCTTATCAATCCGCTTCCATCACTGAATTTTGGAGGCGCTGGCATATTTCTTTGTCTACATGGCTTCGAGATTTCTTGTATATCTCCGTAGGTGGAAATAGGAAGGGAACTTTTGCAGGATATTTTTTTCCATCTCTGTTTTTTGTAGGTACGATTATTTGGGGTGTATGGTTTTATGATACTAGTGCAATTCCACTATATATTGCTGTAGGTAGTGTAGTGCTGTTTTTGTGTACAATTATTTTTGCTCAAAAATCAAAACAAGCCTTGTTTACAAACTTCAATTTACTTACTACCATGTTGCTTGGTGGTTTGTGGCATGGCGCTAGTTTGAGGTTTATAATATGGGGCGCATTGCATGGCTTGGCCTTAGCGTTCCATAAATTGTTTATGGAGTTTTTTCCAAAAATAGAAGGTCTACCAAAGTGGTGGACACGCACTTGGCACTTTATATCCGTCTTGATTACTTTTCACTTTGTTAGTTTTTGCTGGATATTCTTCCGAGCTAGGGATTTTGATACGGCTTTGAGTGTGATTAATAACATAGGTGCAATAAAATGGGAGGTAGAGAAATGGCAGGTTCTTTTTGCTGCGTACAAACCCGTTATGATTGTATTGATCGCTGGATTTGTGTGGCATTTTCTGCCCAAAGGTTTGGTTCGTGGTATGGAGCAAATTTTCTCTAAATCGCCACTTCCTATCAAAGCTGCAGTCATTAGTTTGGCATTTTGGTTGGTATATGCCACCGCATCTACAGGACCACAACCTTTTATTTACTTTCAGTTCTAAAGTCTCTTACCAGCGTGGAATGCTAGTTTTATATAAATAAATCCTAGCTTTGCAAACCATTTAAAAAAGAATAGAAATATGTTACGACGCTCCGGAAGCAGCAGAACCTATAAACACAATATTTATTTAGCGTCAACATTGTCGTTGGTTGCAGGGGTGGTGAATATTACTGGATGGATGGGTTTGGGAGTGCTAACAACAAACGTCACCGGGCATTTTGTTTTCTTGTCTGAAGAGATAATGCACCAAAACCTTCAGATAGCAATAGGTTTTTTCCTGCTTATAAATGCTTTTTTGTTTGGCGCATTTATCTCTAGCGTATGTACCGAGGGTGGGAGGTATAGAACCCAAAAGCATTTGGTAAGCTATGTTTTGCCCATCAGTTTAGAAATTCTAATACTTACTGCAGTAGCACTTTCCGATTTATTTATTCCTTCTATAGAAAGTTATAAAGTATTACTAGCAATGTTATTGTTGTTTGCAATGGGGATGCAAAATGCTTTGGTTACACAAGTATCACAATCTGTAGTTAGAACCACTCACCTTACTGGAATATTTACCGATTTGGGAATTGAATTATCGCAACTTATATATTATAAAAAATCCGAACACCGAAGTGTATTAAAACGCAGTATATTTTTAAAATTAATGATCATCAGTAATTTTTTCTTTGGAGGAATTATAGGCGCATTGCTTTACGGAACCTATGAATTAAGAACCTTACTATTAAGTGTATTTATATTGGTGGCTATTTTAAGCTATGATAATATCACCATCCGTCGATATATGAAAAAGATTAGAAATATAAGAAATAGGAGTTAATACATACTATATACTTTTGCTTAGAATAATTTTGCAATAAGTTTATACACCTAAAAAATTAGGGATGTAGCGTAACATTTGTTATTTTTGCAGCATTCGATATATACAATTAAAATTTAATAAAACGAATAGTAAATATATAATTATGAATTTACACGAATATCAAGCAAAACAGATACTCAATAGTTTTGGAGTTAACATCCAAAGAGGAGTTGTAGTACAAACTCCAGAGGAGGCAGTAGAAGCAGCAAAAAAAATTACCGAAGACACGGGTAGCGAATGGTACGTTATCAAAGCGCAAATACACGCAGGTGGTAGAGGTAAAGGAGGCGGTGTTAAAATTGCAAAAAGTTTAGACGAGGTTAAGAAGATTGCAGGTGATATTATAGGCATGGACCTAATAACACCACAAACACCACCAGAGGGTAAAAAAGTACACCAGGTATTGATTGCAGAAGATGTATACTACCCTGGCGAAAGCGAACCTGAAGAGTATTACATTAGTGTTTTATTGAATCGTGCTACAGGAAGAAATATGATTATGTATTCTACCGAAGGTGGAATGGATATCGAAACCGTTGCAGAGGAAACGCCAGATAAAATATTTTACGAGGAGATCGATCCAGCTGTAGGTATTCAAGGTTTCCAAGCTAGAAAAATTGCTTACAATTTAGGTCTTAGTGGGAATGCATTTAAAGAGATGACCCAGTTCGTATTTTCATTATATAAAGCTTATACCGAGTCAGATTCTTCTTTATTTGAGATTAACCCTGTATTGAAGACGAGCGACAATAAGATTATTGCAGTAGATGCTAAAGTAACTTTAGATGCTACCGCTTTATATCGTCATAAGGACTATGCTGCAATGCGTGATATCCGTGAGGAGAATCCAATTGAAGTAGAGGCAGATGAAAAAGGATTGAACTATGTAGACCTAGATGGGAATGTTGGGTGTATGGTAAATGGTGCAGGACTTGCAATGGCAACAATGGACTTGATTAAACAAGCCGGAGGAGAACCAGCAAACTTCCTTGATGTAGGAGGTACTGCAGACGCAGAGCGTGTAGAAGCAGCTTTCCATTTGATTCTTAAAGATCCAAACGTAAAAGCAATTCTTATAAATATCTTTGGTGGTATTGTACGTTGCGACCGTGTTGCACAAGGTATTGTAGATGCTTATAAAAACATGGGAACTATAGAAGTTCCAATTATAGTAAGACTACAAGGTACCAATGCCGATATAGGAAAAGAACTTATAGATGCAAGTGGATTAAACGTACACTCTGTTATAGAGTTCCACGAAGTAGCTAGCAAAGTGCAAGAGGTGCTTGGATAAAAATTAGATAAGAAATAACCTTATAATAAGGTTAGTCATTATACAAAAACGCTTTCTTAATGGATATTAAGAAAGCGTTTTACTTTATATAGTATAGTTCATCCTATTCTATTAGCAGGACTGTTAGTTGATAAGAAGTATGAGGAAGTAAATTTATGGAAATAAACTGTAAGTTAAAGGTGTTTTTCCCTACTTAGCTAGTAGCCCGAATAAATTAGTGTATATTGAGAAAAAATAATTTTACATATAAGATAGTTCCTTATTTTTTTAAGGAGTACGATAGTGAAATTCTATTTATAGATTTCACGGAATGATTGAGATTTCATAATTGAAATTTAATTTGGTTAGTTAGTTGAAATAAAACCGTGCATTACTCAATCGATGCACGGTTTTTTATAATATTCCAACTTTCTTATGCAATTCTTTTAGCTCCTCTTTAGTTAAGTAGCGCCATTCTCCAATGGGTAAATCGCCAAGCTCAATGTGCATAAGTCGCACGCGCTGTAAAGCTTCTACATTATAATTAAAATGCTCACACATACGACGTATCTGTCGGTTTAAACCTTGCTTTAATATAATTTTAAAAGTATAACGACTGACTTGTTCCACTTCACACCGCTTTGTAACCGTATCCAAGATAGGAACTCCTGAACTCATTTTTTGAATAAAACTAGAGGTTATCGGTCGATCTACACGCACAATGTACTCTTTCTCATGTTCGTATTCCGCACGAAGAATTTTGTTTACTATGTCGCCATCGTTCGTAAGAAGCAGAAGGCCTTCACTGGGCTTATCTAGTCTTCCAACATGGAATATTCGTTTCGGATAGTTTATAAAGTCAATAACATTGCCCAAAACACGTGTATCGGTTGTACAAGTAATTCCAACGGGTTTATTAAGAATTAGATAAATATCTTGATTTTCCTCTCTTATTGGCTTCCCATCTATAGCGATAGTATCCTCTTCGGTTACGCGATCGCCCAAAACGGCTAATTTCCCATTTATCGTTACTCGTTCGTTTTCAATAAGCGTATCGGCTTGCCTTCTGGAGCAATAACCGCTACTGCTAATCGCTTTATTTATTCTTATGGTATTGTCTTTATTCATAACCTAATTTTATCGTAATCAGCTTTTACGCACGAAATGATTTTTATTGATAAGTACTACAGAAAGTAATATAATAATTATTCCTAACCATTGCAGCCAGACTACCGCTTCGTTTAGTAAAATAAATGCACTAAGAACCGAAACAGGCAATTCTACAGACGCCACAATACTTCCAAGTCCCACGCCAATTTTAGGAAAGCCTTGATTGAATAATAGGGGAGGAAGTATCGTTCCAAATATACCTAAAAATACGCCCCAAGTTATAAAATCTTGAAAGTTGAAATGGAATAGGATCTGTATATTCCAAAATAATATGGTTGCCAATAAACCTCCTAGAACTAAATATTTAGATCGAACAATGTTTGGGAGCTCTAGCGCTACACTATTAGTTGTTGCCATAGTAGTGGTAAAGCTAATCGCCGCTAAAATACCTAATGCAATTCCTTCCCATTGCAGTCTGCCAGAAACATCAAAGATATTTACTGCTAGTAGGGTTCCTATAATAATAGTAATGGCACCAATTATTTTGTTTCTGGTGATTAGTTTTGGTTGGATTATCGCCTCATACAATAAACCAAACCAGATGGATTGCATTAAGAGTGTAACCGCAACCGATACAGGAATATATTGAATAGATAAATAGTAAAAGCTAGAGGTAAATCCCAAAGAGCTACCGAAAACAATCAACTTCAAATGCGAGTTTTTATTTGCTTTTACAGGTTCTATACCTTTTGCACGTTGCTTTCTACTTAGAAAGAAACTTAAAGCAGTCAATACAAGAAACCCAAATAGATACTGCGAGAAAGTGAGCCCAGCAGTATGTATCTCTTGCATATTGGCAAGCTTTACAAAAGTAGCTAGAACGCCATAACTAGAAGCACCGATGCCTATATAGAGTATTCCTTTTAGTTGATCCATGGATGTAATTTGCACAAAGATACTTCAAAAAAAATCGGCAAACACGTTTGTTAAAACTGTCTGCCGATTACTTTTACATTGTATGTATTATTCTAGCGAATTACATGCCTCCATTTCTATTGGGACTTCTTTGTGTAGGCCACTCTGCTTGCTTTCCAGTTCTAGGATTCATAGGAAGACTAACCTGATCTCTTTGCGTAGTTTCTGGATCTTCACTAGCTAAGTAGGTTAATGCAGCAATTAAAATAACATTGTTGCGCACATCATCAAAAACGATCTTATCGTACGTATCTAGGTTAGTGTGCCAAGTGGTTTTGCCATATTCCCAACTTAGAGAGCTAAGCATAAATCCGGGTACGCCGGCCGCCACAAAAGAAGCGTGATCCGATCCTCCTCCCCAAGGCATTCCAGGGAAGGTAGTTTCTATATGCTGTGTAACTTCCTTTGGCGTATCGCTTAACCATCTCCCTAAAAAGTCATACGAATGTAAAAAGCCTTGTCCGTTAATGCTAGACACACGTCCAGTACCATTGTCTTGATTGAACACCACCTGAGTTGTCTTCATCATTTCTGGATGGTCCTCTACAAAAGCTCTAGAACCATTTAGTCCTTGCTCTTCACTTCCCCAATGTCCAATGATAATGGTTCTTTTTGGGTTAGGATATACTTCTTTTAGAATTCTAGCCACTTCCATCATAGTAATGGTTCCCGTACCATTATCGGTAGCTCCAGTACCACCATCCCAAGAATCAAGGTGTGCTGATAAAATCACATATTCCTCCGGTTTTTCCGTGCCTTCTATTCTTGCAACACTATTAAAAGTAGGAACGCTGCCTTTTCCTGAAGATTGCGCTACTATATGAAGCTCGGGCTTCTGACCAGATTGTACTAAACGATAAACCATCCCGTAATCTTCCAATGATAAGTCTACCACAGGAATTTTCTTGGTCGAAGCTCCAAAGATTTTATTTGATCCGTATTCTTTAGACCAATAAGAGGAAACAATACCTGCAGCGCCAGCATCTTCTAAAGCAGATTGTATATTTCGGCTTGTGTATCCTGTTCTTGATATATTTTCGCGCCAAGATTTTTCCAACTCACGACGATCATTCTGCATTTTTTCTAAACTCTCTTCCGTGGCATATTCCTTCCACGTTGCATCTGGTCTTCCGGTTGGCTGAAGCATAGAAACCATAACTAGCTTGCCTTTTACGTTTGGTAACCATCTAGCAAAACTAAGAGAGTCTTTGATGTTTTCGGGCAATAGGATTGCTTCGGCAGTAATACCTTTTTTTGGCGTTGCAGGGCTCCATGCTAACTGCATGCCGTTTAAGGATTGCACTCTAGGAGAAACCATATCGATATGCGAGATACCGCGCTCCCAAGCTTTCCATTCGCCCCATTGTTGATTTTCTGCTTCAATTCCCCAACTCTTATACTTTTCTACCACCCAATTGTGTGATGCTTCCATTTCTGGAGTACCCACTAATCGTGGTCCTATTTGATCCATTAATTCATGAGCTAAAAGCTCTAATTGGGAATCGTTGTTTGCCTTTTCCACAATAGCTTCTATTATAGCTTTGTCCTGAGCGACTAGCTGTGTGCTTCCGAAAATAAATAATGCGAGAATTCCTAATTTTCTCATCCTTGTAGGGAGTAGATTTTTCATAAAGAAAATAATTTTAAAGTCGATTAAAAAGCAAGATAAGGAAACTTTAGATGTTTTTTCTAAGCAAATACCAATGAAAATTTATTGAAATAAATGGATAAGTAAGGAAAATAAAAAAACCGTTTCTTTTATAGTTAATTAGGAAATAAAGGCTTAATTGGCCGGTGTTTTTTGCGAAATCCTCAAACGGTTTTTCTAGACTTTTTTTGAGTTTATTAGGTTTAGCATTTAAATCCTAGAATGATAAAAGTAGAGTTGTCTTGGATGTGCTATTATTTGTTCGATACCTATATCTTAAATATGTTTAGACAAAATCTTAAGATCGGATAAATATGTGCTATTTAGATGTTTTGCCAAATTCTAATTGGACATATTGTAATAATGCTTTGCGTCCTTTTATAAATAATGTAAATTACATTTTTTTAAATATAGTATGAACATAGAAGTTTTGCCTACCTCTTGGTATTGTTTTATTAAAACACAAATGAAGGAATCTTATTTTGCATCTCTTCGCAGTACTATAGAAGAGGAGTATGAGAAAGAAGTTTGTTATCCACCAAAAAATCAAATTTTCAATGCTTTTCAAAAATGTCCTTTAGAAAAGCTACGCGTGGTGATTATTGGGCAAGACCCTTATCATGGTCCAGGACAAGCAAATGGGTTGTGTTTTTCTGTAAATGATGGTGTAAAATTCCCACCATCGTTAAAGAATATATTTAAGGAACTGGAAAGTGATTTAAGCATACCAGTGCCTCTTTCAGGAAATTTAGAGCCTTGGGCAGAGCAAGGGGTTTTGCTTTTAAATTCGGTACTAACCGTACAACAAGGAAAAGCAGGAAGCCATAAAAAGAAAGGCTGGGAAGTGTTTACCGATGCGGTGATTGAACATGTTAATGCAACCTGCCATAATGTTGTATTTCTGCTATGGGGAAATGACGCACAAAGGAAAGGAAGAAAAGTGAACACAGAAAAACATTTAGTATTAAACTCAGGACATCCATCTCCTTTAAGTGCTAATAGAGGATATTGGTTTGGAAATAAATGTTTCTCTCAGACAAACACTTATTTGAAATCTTTAGGTAAACCTGAAATCAACTGGTAAAACTGGATAAATATAAAATATGACAGACTTACAAAAACGCATGGAATCATCAAAAACCACCATATTTAAGGCGGTCTTTCCAAACACAACCAATCACTACGATACGCTTTTTGGAGGAACCGCATTACAATTGATGGATGAAGTTGCTTTTATAGCAGCAACAAGGTTTTCAAGAAAACGTGTTGTTACAGTATCTACCGATAAGATAGATTTTAACCTGCCCATTCCTGCTGGTACTATAATAGAGCTTAGCGCAATCGTGATTCACGTTGGGAATACCAGCCTGAAAGTGAAAGTAGAAATATATATTGAAGAAATGTATTCGGAAGGACGAACGAAAGCGATAGAAGGTGTTTTTGCGTTTGTAGCTTTGGATGAAGAGAAAAATCCTATACCTGTCTTTTAATATCTCTAGACTTAGCGATCTGAGCAGTAAATGTTGATTAACAATTGTATCCAACTTAAAACTAAATATAGATTAAGCTAATAATCTCTAAACTTATGAAAAAACTAATTCTGTTAATAGGAAGCTTTTTGTTCGCCCTGCTTTCCTATGCTCAAAACACGCCACACTTTGCATCCACACCAAGTTTAAGCCCAGATGCAACGGAGGTTTATTTCTCTTACGATAAGGATATTTGGAAAGTAGCTACAAAAGGCGGTACTGCGAAACGAATCACAGCTTTAGAAGGCGAAGAGAAAAACCCAATGCTCTCACCCGATGGAAAGCATCTAGCATTTACTTCCAATCAATATGGTAATGACGATGTATTTGTTCTTTCTATAGAAACAGGTGTTATTACCCAACTTACTTTTCATGATGCAGCCGATAAGGTAGAAAGTTGGAGTTGGGATAGTAAAACTATTTACTTCACTTCCAATAGATATAATAGTTTTGGTAGCTATGCAGTTTCTGTAGAAGGTGGTACCGCAAAACCTTTGTTCAATACCTATTATTCTACCTCCGATGGGTTGGTAGAAACGCCAGATGGAAACTATCTGTTTACGAACTCTATGGAGAGCAATAGACAAGTAGCACGAAAGCGCTATAAGGGAGCTAACAATCCAGATATCTTGTTTTTTAATCCAAAAACAGAAGAGTACAAAAGACTCACTACCTATATAGGAAAAGACTTTAATCCCACAGTAGATAGAAATGGAAAGATATATTATATATCCGATGAAAATACAGGAGAATATAACTTATACCAACTAGAAAACAATCAGCCTAAGGCACTTACCAGTTTTGAGCATTCCATAAAGTCACCACATGTAGCAGCGAATGGTCAAAAAGTAGTATTCGAAAAAGAATACCAACTCTATCTGTATGATGTAGAAACCAAGCAGACAAGTAAGATAGAATACACTGCACCTGCCCATTACAGTTTAGATAAAAAAGAGAGTTTTAAAACCGAACGCATAAGTTATCTAGATATATCTCCAGATGGAAAGAAGATAGCGTTTGTAAGTAGAGGGGTTCTATTTGTGTCCGATAAGGAGGGAGAATTTGTTACCGAAATTGTAAATAATGGCGAGCGAGTAATGGAAGTGAAATGGTTGGAAAACAATAAAGATTTACTCTTTAGCCAAACCTATAAAGGATATCCCAATTGGCATAAAATATCGGCAAAAGGAGGAGAGGTAGAAAGGCTTACAAAAGACTTAGCAAGCAATAGAGACATTGCATTTAATCCCGACCTCTCGCAAGCCGTTTATTTAAGCGGACGGGAAGAGGTTAGACTAATGGATTTAAAAACATTGAAATCCAAAACTATTGTTACCGATGAGATTTGGGGATTCCAGAACTCCGCACCTAGCTTTTCACCCGATGGGAAGTACGTATTGTTTACTGCGATGCGCGATTTTGAACAGGATGTGTTTATTCATAACATAAAAGATAGTAAAACCATAAACTTAACCAATACAGGTGTATCGGAAGCAAACCCTAGTTGGTCGCCAGATGGCAAGTATATTTATTTTACAAGTAATAGAACCACGCCTTCTTATCCATTTGGTATGCAGGATGCTAGCATCTACCGCTTGGCTTTAGACTGGTATTCCGAGGATTTTACCAAAGAAGGTTTCGATAAACTCTTTGAAGAGAAAAAAGAAGAAGAAAAGGACACTAAGAAAAAAGACGATAAGAAGGATACCAAGGAACCTAAACCTGTGGTAAAAGTAAACCTAAAGGACTTGCGTGATAGGGTAGAGAGTGTTTCCAATAGGTTTGGTACACAAAACAATCCAAAGGTTTTTTCTGATGGCGATAATACTATCGTGTTCTACAACTCTAATGAAGATGGAGGAAAGTATAATCTCTATAAAAAAGTATACAAACCATTTAAAGAGCCAGAAACAAAGAAAGTGATCGAAGGTTTTGTAAGTCAGATTATTCAAACGGACAAAAAATCGTATTTTCTTCGTACTTCCAACGGTGTATTCAGTTATAATGAAGGAAGTGATAAGTCCGATAAAATTGATTTTAAACATACTTTTCAGAAAGACTTAGAGCAAGAGTTCCAACAGATGTTTGAGGAAACTTGGGCAGGAATCGATGAAAATTTTTATGAAGAAAATTTCCATGGCGTAGATTGGACAGCTACTAAAAATACCTATCAGGCTTATGTGCCTTATGTTCAGAGCCGTGAAAACTTGCGTATTTTACTAAACGATATGTTAGGTGAGCTTAATGCTTCTCATTTAGGTTTTAATTCTTCTGGGGAAGAAGAAAAAACTAGACTGAAGTATTATACAAACGAAACGGGCTTGTTGTTTAAGGAAGATAAGCCTTATGAGGTGTCTAAAATAGTATCCAAATCGCCAGCAGTAGCAAGTCATGTAGACATACAAATCGGTGATAAACTTGTAGCGGTAGATGGTAAGAAAATAGATGAAAACAAAGATCGTGACTTCTATTTTACTACACCAGTTAGAAAGGACGAAGTACAGCTAACCTTAGAGCGTAAGGGAAAACAGTTTGATGTACACCTTAATACCATTTCCAATGCTAAACTTCGGGATTTGCTATATGATGAATGGATAGCAACCAATCGGGAGAATGTTCGCCAATGGAGTGACGATCGCATTGCTTACACGTATATGAAGAACATGACAGGCTCCCAGTTGGAGTCTTTCCTTCTGGATATGGTAGCAGAAGAAAATAATAGGGAAGGGCTTATCCTTGACTTGCGTTTTAATACCGGAGGGAACGTTCACGACAAAGTATTGAATTTCCTTGCACAGCGACCATACTTAAAGTGGAAGTATCGCGGGGGAAAGAAAACTACACAAACCAATTTTGGACCCAGTGCTGGTCCAATAGTATTGCTTATCAATCAAGCCTCTTTAAGCGATGCCGAGATGACTGCAGCTGGATTTAAAGAACTTGGCCTAGGTACAATAATAGGAACAGAAACCTATCGTTGGATCATCTTTACTTCTTCCAAAGGTTTAGTAGATAACTCTAGTTATCGCGTACCCGCTTGGGGAACGTACACCTTAGATGGAGAGAACTTAGAGCACACTGGAGTAGCACCAGATATTGAAGTGGAAAACACCTTTCTAGATAACTTAAAAGGAAACGACCCACAACTAAAAAGAGCGATAGAAGAAATATTAAAACAACTGTAAAAAACAATATTGAAAGAGTACTAAAGTAGGAGAGGAGGGAAACTTTCTCTCCTATTTTATATTTATAAATCCTTTTTAGAACCGAAAATGGACTTTATATAAAAAACCAAGCTTGTTTCCTTTATTAAAATAGCATATCTTTATAAAGTTAATCAATGCTTCAGTAATTATGCTTTTAGGATATAAAAAGGATAGATTACAATTGCTATCAGTAATTTCTATCATTTGGCTTTTATTTGGCGTGGGAAGCCTAATAAGTTCTCTCATACAAGGCGAAACCAATATTGTGTTTCCTGTTTTATATATAGCTCAAGCATTACTGCTTTACGGAATATATACTTATTGTAGAGTAAATAAATATGTTTTGATAAGTAAGGAATATATTCAGCGTAATACTTTATGGAAATCCAAAGCCCATATAAACGATATTCTAAAGGTCCGAAAAGCAGGTAAAATATACTTTATATACACTCCAGAACAAACCATACGTATCAACACCAAATTGTTGGATAGCCAGGCAGTAATAGAATTGGAGCGCTTCATAAACCGCTTACCAAATGCTGTTTCGGTTTAGTTAAACCTACTTTGATCTTAAATCTATTCTAGAATTTACAATCCCCATTTTTAATAATAAACGGGAGCTTTCTTTGATGTTAAGAAAGCCAATTTCTTTTATACTACTTGAAATCAATCTTTTACGAAATATATAAATCTATAAGTTTTGTAAAAATGTGTAGAATTTATTACGTATGTTTGTGACTAATAAACGAAAAAACATACAAATGCGTCGTATTTATTTATTATTTATAGCTGGTACATTTTTATTTGGAATGGCTTCTTGTAACGATAACAAAGGGAAGGAAGCGGATGTTACCACCGAGAATGTAACCACTACAGAAAATACAGAAACCTCTACTTCTAGTAATACGGATACACAAGTAGCCTTAAATCCACCTCATGGAGAGCCAGGACATATCTGTGAAATTCCAGTAGGACAACCATTACCAAATGGAAATGCAGCTGCTGCTTCTAATACAAGTAGTTCAAATGAAGCCGTAAGACTGAATCCTGCACACGGGCAGCCAGGTCACGTTTGTGAAATCCCTGTAGGACAGCCATTACCAAACGCTTCTGGGACAAATACAGCAGTACCAAACAATGTACAGTTGAAAACTCCATTGATGAAGGAAAATCAAAAACTGAATCCTCCACATGGGCAGCCAGGTCACGTTTGTGAAATTCCAGTAGGACAACCATTACCATAATTTAGAAATTAAGATAAAGTAGAATAAAGCACGAAAGACACCAATACTGGTGTCTTTCGCGTTATAAAGAGAGCAACTAATCTAACCCAAAATTACTCTCAAAATATTTATACCTAAATTACTTCTCTTTTGGCGGGGATTCTCTTCTAATTGAAATAAGTTGCAATCTGTTCCTAAAGCTTATAATGAGCTCTATGTAGTTAGACTCAGGGCTTAGCTAGCAACTTCAGTTATTTTAGCAGACCTATTAAAGGTGAAAAAATAATTATTATTCCATACTATCCCCAGATATATATTAATGTTAATCTTTTATCTATTTGTTTCTTGACATATAAATACTCTGCAAAATTAGTGAAGTTAAAAATATCTGAATGTGAAGCTTATCCGGGCAGTACTCAGCAGAAATAAAGCAAATATTTGTTACAGATAATGTTACATATAAAAATTTCAATTCAAAGCTTTAAGGTATTTTTCTGTCAATCCTATTGTTTTTTCCTTTATAAAATGAAATAATGCCACGGCATTTTATAAGAGAGAGATTATGTTTAAAAAGAGTTGTATAGAAGTATGTTAGGATTTTCTTCTAGCTATAAAAACTCAAAAAAAAGTCGAAGCTTTAGATAGCTTCGACTTTTAAAATATAATAATCTCTAGGATTCTTACGGTTTCTCATCAGTGAGTTCGAACCCCCAAGTTTTTCCTTTTTCCGTTGCCGGTATTCCCTTTACCATCCATACTGGAGCAGGTGCATCTTTTAGGTAGTGATCAAAAAACTGCAGTTCTCTACGTTGAATATCTTTACGGTTTTGTCTTTTCATCAAGTTGTGCTCATCGCCATTATAATTCAGCAACCATACGGGTTTACCTAACCTACGTAAAGCGGTAAACATTTCTATGCCTTGTTCCCAAGGTACCGATCCATCTTTGTCATTATGCATAATGGCTACTGGCGTATTTACATTTTCCATGTGGAATAGCGGTGAGTTCTCAATATATAGATCGTATCCGTCCCAAAGGTTTGCTCCAATTCTACTTTGGGTTTGTTCGTATTGAAATTGTCGATTCATTCCTGTTGTCCAACGAATCCCACCGTATGCCGATGTCATGTTTACCACTGGTGCACCAGCCCAAGCTGCTGCATAACGATTGGATCTAGTGATAAGATGTGCTACTTGATAGCCACCCCAGCTTTGTCCTTGAATGCCAATTTTATCGTTATTTACATAATCAAAGGTTTTTAGATAGTCTATTCCTGCATCCACATACTCTTCTGCCGATCGTCCCGGATACCCTATAGTGTATTCAATATCTGGAACGAATATTAAATAGCCATTACTCACAAAAAATGTGATGTTCAATCGCGAACGGGTAGGTGCTGGTGGCTCATAGTTATGTAAATCATCGCTTCTTCTTTCGTAGAAATAGGAAATGAGAGGGTATTTTATCTGAGCATCAAAATCCTCAGGCTTAAATAACATTCCTGTGGCTGGCTTTCCATTTTGAGCGGTATAGTAAATCAGTTCAACCGTTCCCCAATTATACTCTTTCTGTTGCGGATTGGTTTGGTGTAAATCAGTATAAGACTTTAATTTTTTACTGCTAGCCAAAGTAGGAGGGACGATAAAGGATTCGTGAACAAAGAGATATTTGTCGGCTTCTTTAGCTTTTATAAGCGTTTTATGACCACTCATAGGCTCCATGAGTAACTTTTTTGGCGCCTTGTTTTTATCTATAGCTAATTCATAAAAACCGCTTTGCTTATCTTCTTCTCTAAATGCTGCAAGTATCGCTTTCTCTTTAGTATCTATATGCCTAGCTTCTTTATCTAACTTTAAGAGCGTAAAATTCGTCTTGTTTTTTCTCCCATAGGACTTCGTTAAGTTTTTCGGTAGTTTATTTTCCTCTAAATAAAATTCCCAAATATCGTAGCGGTCGTTTATAAGTACGGTTTTATCTCCTTCTGTCCAGCCGATTAACGAGTAGGGTGAAGATAACATAGGTCGGTCGTTACGTTCATCTGCAAAAGATACTTCTAGTCCTTTATTCAGTTGTTTTATGGTTTCTGACTTTACATCGTATACAAACCAATCCTCTGATTTACTATCAAAGAACGCCACGTTCTTGCCCTCTGGAGACATATAGGTTCTGCCACTCAAATTTTTTAATATCTCCTTTCGTTCTCCAGTTTTTATATCGATCAGATAATAAGAATTAACACCAGAGATATCCCACTGTCTCTCGATTCTATTTCCGTAATCCGACATGGCAAAAACAAAGTCGGCATCGCCTTCATTTACCAATCTAGTGTAGTTTAGTTTTTCATCTTCCAAAGGGATAATTTCCGAAGGATTATCTAGATGCACCACCGATAAGTAAGCTCTTTCTAAGTCGCGCTTCAGTCTGGCTAATTGCTGCGGTTGTAAATAATCATCCTTATAATGCCAAACGTCCAATATGGCATGATCTTCTTCGACAAAAGTGGAGTCTTTAACTTCTTTCTTCGGCGCAATACCTAAGAATAGTCTCTTATTGTTTTTACTGAATTGCGGACTTTGGTTTTCTGATAAAACCCAATCTTCTGGAATTCCATTTAAATCATTATCCAATATTTGTAAACCTTTGGTATCTAGATCATATAAATAAATTACATAATCTTTCACCTCTTCTTTTTCCTCATCATGGGTTGCAATAAAAGCTAGTAGATTGGAATCTTCGTTAAATCTAAGCTTGCTATAATCTCCTTTTTTATCGGTCACTGGAGTTTCCTTAAAAGTTTTTGTGTCCACTATATAGACTCCTTCTGGGAGGCTTTCAGAATTTTCATCAGTCTCTGCTATTTCTTCTTCAACTTCCTCTTCATTTCCAGTTTCACCGTTATTATTTTTCTTTTCCTTCTTCTTTGTATTTTTAATACTATAAACCAAGTAGGCACCATCCTCGCTAAATCGGTATTTATCTGCATGAAGGAAAGTAGCTTCTTTATCGTTTTTTAAGTTTCGGATCACAAGTTGTTTATAGGTTTCTTTTTTCTTGCTTTTTGTGGTGTCTGCTTCTTCTTTGTTTAATTCTTGAAGGTAGGCTAGATACTCTCCATTTTCCTTAGGAAGCTTAAAACTAGTTACGTCTGGTATCTTTACCAACTTATTATTCGAGAAATCATAGATTCCCAAACTATCTTTGGCAAGTTCTATTTTATCTTTATCCTTCTTTTTCTTACTTACTCTTTCTGCTTTTATGTCCTTATAAAAAGGTTTTATAGAAAAGACTAAATGTTTGGAGTTTGTGGTAATCGAAGGTTTTTCTCCGCGGTGTATCTTTTGTTGAGGCGTCTTTTTAGTAGTGGATTGAACATACAGCCATTTATCTCCTTCTTGAGGATTTACGTTATAGACGCTCCATTTTCCATTTGGACTGATTTCTCTTGTACCAAAACTTTGCCAATCATCATATACATCATGGTTTAAAGGTTTTTTTTGAGCAAACACCTCTGTTCCAAATAGGGTGCTACTACCAACTAAAACTGCTAAAAGAACATTGCGTAAGCGTTTAGCAACAGGCCTACTAGCAGTATGTTTGTTTAAAATAATTTTTCTCGAAAGAATGAACATGCACATAATATTAAAGGGTGATAATAATAAAGCGGAATTTACATTAGTTTTTAGCCTTACACAAGAATATAATGTGAAAAGCAACGTGTGAAGACGGATATAAAGAGACTACTTTAGTTCGTAAATCAATAAGCTAGCTTTGCGTTCATTTCCCCATCGGAAACCTTTCCAAACACCATTAGTGCGAATTACACGATGACAAGGAATAAGCAAAGCTATCGGATTTTGTCCCACTGCGGCGCCTATGGCTATACTCGCTTTGGATTTTTCCATTGCTATAGCCAGGTGTTTGTAGGTGCTGAGTTGTCCTTTTGGAATTCTAAGGAGATTTTTCCATACTTCTAATTGAAATTGGGTTCCTTTTAAATGTAAAGGCAGTATACCAGATGCTTTGTTTTCTATAAAATCGATTGCTAGCTCATGTAGTTTTGTTTTAGTTTGTTCTAGATTGGAATTAGGGAAGTTCTGCTGAAGTTCGTATATACTTTCCTCTGAGGGGAAAGAAACATAACAGATGCCAAATTTGGTACTGGCAATGAGAAGTTTCCCATAAGAACTGTTGTAGAATTCATATGCTATATTCTCTGGATCTGAAGTTAATGGGTGCAGCTCAAAAGATTTTGATAGGAGAGGAGCCAAGGTTTTTATAAAACCCTGTAACTTATTCGGCTGTAAGAATGCGAGGATTTCTAAATCTTGTTCTGTAGAAAAAAGATCGGCAGTAATCTTATGACTACTTTCCAGAACCTTGCTATCTATAGAATGCACTCTCTTATATATATTGCAAAATTCTATTTTCTCTTGCATGCGTTATTTATTAGGGTAATAAGCATGTATTAAGCTGTCGTTCGCGTCATATTCTAATATCATTCCTTTGTCTTCTACTAGGATAGACATTTTTTGCATGTTGTAAAGCATTCCATATAATCGGAAGTTGGCAATTTCCGTGGGACTGATTAAAACTTGCCCTTTCTTATGTTTATGGGTAGCTAGCTTGCTTCCTTCTTTACTAACTGGCATGGACAGTAGGCCCTCATGATACCAAGTCCACTTTTTAATTCTCCCTCGATTATTACCATGAAAAACCGCATCGTTACCTAATGGAATGATACCTGCTTCACTAGTATTGGCTAATAAATAAAGTTTATATCCTCTTTTTTGTTCTATTAAAATAGTGCTTACAGAATACCCTTCTCTCTCCACAATCTTCTTATTTGCAATCTTACTTGCATTTTGCTCCATTTTATTTTTGATACGTAATAGCTTGCTTTCCTTTTTGCTTAGGTTTTCTTGGATAGAATCAAATTGTATGTTGGTTTCATTGTTTTTGGTGTTTATATAATAGGTGCCTAGCTTCTGCTTATAAGTAGCATCTACCAAAACAAAATAGAGATTTTCGGCGTCATGATATATAATATAATCGGCTACCGATTTATCTAATTCCTTGTTTTTCTCCGTAAGATCACTTGCCCACCATTCCATCATTCTATAGTGGAATAGGCTATTAGCCTCTGACACAATCTTCTTCAATTCTTTATTTACTTCTTGTTGTTTAGTGTTTTGAGCAAATAGACTTGGAATAATAAAGAGGGGGATTAAATAAAGAAACTGTCTCATTGTATAGGTCGGTATTGCAAGAAGATAATATCTTGGTTATTATTAAAAGCGATAGACATGGTGTAGTGTGGTGTAGCCTGCTCATCTACTAATTTATAAGAAAAAATATGTTCTCTTTCTAGGCTGGAAAAACCATCTTTGGAATTAAATAAGACCAGAGTATATTTAGATAGAACACTTTCTAACTCTTCCATGTGCACTTCTTTTACTTCTCTTTGTAAGTCAGGGCTTAAAAAACTAATCGCTGTTGTGTAATCCTTATCTTTTATTTTTGAAATGAAATAGTGTTGTAGAAAGTCCAATTGGTTCATAACTGTTTCTTCCCAAATTTGATTCACGTAAGCTAGTGTTATCATACCGTAAGCATCCTTTTCTCTTTCCATATCTCGGTACTCCAACATAGGGTCGTATAGTAATGGCGCCTGCCATTTAGTTGCTTCGCTATGAATATTGGCATTTACACTATTGTCTTTAAATACATGCGGTTCAGCACCAAAATAGTGTGATAACTCCAGTTGCAAATCGGCATATTTATCTCTTAATTTCCCTAGGTCTTCCTTTCGCCATGGTTTATTAGGCTGAAACATATCGTCAAAATTACTCCATTGATGTAAGCTCTTGGTCACCAGGGAGTCCTCGGTTCTAAAATAGTATGTGGAAAGTCTTGCTATCCGCTCTTCTGAATGCTGATAGAAATGTAATGGTTCTTCCTCCTCCAATCCTTTTGGTATAGCAAGAAATACAGGGTAGCTGTCATCTAAACTATTTTCATAGTCTAAGACTTCTTGTAGGTGTTGATGTCCTTGCGGATGGAGTTGTGCCCAAGAATAATTAGTAAAAACTAAGAGGGTGAATAATGTAATATATTTAACCATAAATGGTTTCTGATTATATAAAAGAAGTTGATGTGCTTAATTAAATTTATGGGAAATTACTAAATATATCCCATATGCTAGTAGCTATTAATGTAATAAGTAGATTAGCAGGCTTGGTTTTTACAATTGAATGAATAGCCTACACATCCCAAACATGATACTCTTTACTTCCAGTAAACGGGCTAGGATTATTGGATATTTGCTTAGTTTTGTACAAAAATAAGCATGCGTAGAGTTATTATATTTCTGTTGTTTTTTATAAGCATTTTCGGGTATTCGCAACAGTTCGAGGTGTTGCCATTGGGGGTGTATGGCGGAGGCGACGAAAGCAATTTGTCTAGCTATTTAGTTCGAGACTTTAAAAACCCAAACTATATAGCTTGTGACGCGGGAACCATCCGATTTGGATTGATGAAAGCTAAAGAAAAAGGTAACTTGAGTAAGCCACCAATCCAATTTTTAAAGGAGAACGTAAAAGCTTATTTTATCTCTCATAGCCATTTAGATCATTTGTCAGGAATGATTATCAACTCCCCAGAAGATAGCGTAAAACCTATATACGCACTTCCACCAACTATACAAACGCTTAAAGAACATTATTTTATCAATGCTACGTGGACCAACTTTGCAAATGAAGGAGAAGAACCTATTCTTGGTAAATACGAATACAAACGAATGCGTGAAGGCAAATCCTATGCAGTAGCTGAAACGAAATTACATCTTACAGCCTTCCCATTAAGCCATCCAGTACCAAGTTCAGCAGCATGGTTACACAACGAGTTGGGATTTAGTATTTTGTATTTAGGCGATACAGGACCAGATAGCATAGAGGGGAATGACCATTTAAAAGACTTATGGAAAGCAGTAGGAAAAGATTTGAAGAAAGGAAAACTTAAAGCCATTCTCATAGAGGTTTCTTTTCCCAATTCCCAACCAGACGAGATGTTGTTTGGACATCTAACGCCGAAGTTTTTAGTAGAAGAGCTACAGCAATTAGCAAAAATTGCAGGGAAGAAAAGCTTAAAAGATTTTCCGGTTGTTGTAACCCATATAAAACCGGATGCAGATAATATGGTACAGATTAAAAAAGAGTTGCAGGAAAGCAATGGTCTAGAAGTGAATTATATTTTCCCAGAACAAGGCGTACCATTACAATTTTAAAATAAAATTATGCAAGAGTTTTCGGAGTATTTCTTAGAAGAAGAGTTAATGTTTATTCGTGAACAAGCGATAGAAAACGAACATTCTAAGCGGTTTTCTGATACGACTTTAAACTTCATCCAATCCAAAGAATGGTTGCGTGTTGCTATGCCAGATTATCAGGAAAATAAACCATTAGATGCATATAATATTGCATTATTGTTTGAGGCCTTGGCTTATGCCGATGGTAGTTTGGGTTGGGCAATAAATTTAGGAGCTGGAGCAAATATGTTTTTAGGTTATCTTTCTAAATCTACCTCCGAAACGCTAAGTGAAAACAAGCAGTTATGGTTTGCAGGTAGTGGTGCCATCACTGGGAGAGCTATTAAAACAGAAGGTGGTTTTTTGTTATCTGGTAAGTGGAGTTATGCAAGTGGTTCTTTGTATGCGTCCCATTTTACTGCAAACGCTTACTTATATGACGAAAATGAAAATGCTATATTAGATGCGAAAAACAAGCCTGTTTATCGCTCGTTTCTGTTTCCAGCAAACAAAGTGGAAATTCTAGATACTTGGCATGCTATCGGACTTCGCGCATCTTGTAGCAACGATTATAAAGTAACGGATTGTTTTGTGCCAACTGAGCATAGTTTCGATTTAACCATAGGCAGTACTTTTGCAGAGCACGCACTATATCGCTATCCATTCCATGCATTTGCAACTTCGAATATAGCCGTGATGTGTACAGGAATGACCCAGCACTTCATAGAAGTTTTTGAGCGAGATATCGCTACTAAAAAACCCTTGTATGCTGAAAAGTCACTTGGCAATATACCCGAAGTCCAGCAAAAGTTTCGTTCGCTTAAAGATGCTTTTTATAAAGATAGAAATAGCTTCTTGCAAGATATTAAGTTGCTCTGGGATGCAGTGACTATAAACTCAAAGGAAATAGAGCGTCTAGAAACCAATCTCCAACGCAGTGCTAGAAAAGCTGCAGACACCTCTTATGAATTAGTAATGGGAATGTATAGATACTGTGGAATGAATACCGTGTACAGCCAAAATGAACTCAGCAAAGTAGTGCGCGACTTTCTGGTTGCAACACAACACTTCGCTATAAGTCCGTTACAAACCCTATCGGGAGAGTAATGCTTAAGGATGTATAAGAACCCTTTCTTTAAGAGAAAGAATAATTAATTAGATAAACGTCCGTTTTTACTCATACAAGTAAAGAAATCTGTAAATATCTAGGAAATTAGCAGGAAACAGAAGCATATGAATATGAAGGCTATCCCGCAAATCACGCAGATTTACGCAGAATAAAAACAAGTGCTTGTCATTCTACAATAAAAGTTGCTTTAGTGACACAATACAGAGCTTTATGATATGTTGCGGACAATCAGATAATTAGCTTTCATTCCAATAATAGCTATCAGGAAAAGCACGTTTTCCGAAAATTGCAGTTCCTACACGAATCATGGTACTACCTTCTTCAATGGCCAACTCCAAATCATTGGACATGCCCATAGAAAGTTCCTTAAAACTTGCATTTGGCAAGGATAGTTCTTGTGCTTTTAATTGAATTTCTTTTAGCAGTTTAAAGCAATCTCGAACCTTCTCGTCCTTTGAAGAAAGAATTCCGATGGTCATCAGTCCTTTAATATTTAGATTTGATAGTTCCGATACCTGTTTGATCAGTTCCAATGCTTTGTCTGGAGAAACTCCAAACTTACTAGCTTCAAAAGAGGTGTTGACTTGGATATAAATATTCATACTTTCTCGATTATCATATTATACTACTCCCCATTCTTTAGACCAGGGTTAGGCTGATTTAAGTTTGTTTTTTCTTTTAACATACAGTTCTATTGGCTTTACACGACCAATTCCCTGATGTTTTCTATTGTTGTACTCATTTACAAAAGTATCTATTC
>DATGMW010000029.1:0-22973 GCA_035307105.1 Flavobacteriaceae bacterium | reverse complement strand
ATATTATTTAACGGAGGCTTATCTACCAGTTGGAAGAGTGTAAAACCCATATTATGGCAAGGTGCCATTCTCTCTACACTAGGTGTTTTGTTAACAGCTGCCAGTTTAGGAACGTTTATTTGGTGGTTATCGGACTTTTATATCGACGGGGGTTTAAGTATCTACGAAGCATTGTTGCTAGGAGCTATCGTATCTTCTACCGATGCTGCTGCGGTTTTCTCCATTTTACGAGCAAAAGGTTTGTCACTAAAACACCATATAAAGCCTACTTTGGAATTGGAAAGTGGAAGTAACGATCCCATGGCCTACTTCTTAACTATTGCATTAATCGGATTTGTTCAAAATCCAGATCAGAGCCTATGGACTATTGTTCCATTTTTCTTTCAGCAAATCGGAATAGGAGCTGTATGTGGATTGGCATTTGCATGGTTGGCTAAAAAACTAATCAATGTTCTAAATCTCGGATTTGGCGGTATTTATCCAGTACTCGCTATCGGGGTAATGTTTTTTGTTTTCTCTGGTACTGAAGCAATCGGTGGAAACGGATTTTTGGCGGTATATCTTGCTGGATTATATTTAGGAAATCAAGACTTGGTAAACAAACGTACCATTACTAGCATGTTCGATGGTTTGGCATGGCTCATGCAGATAGTACTGTTTATAACCCTAGGATTATTGGTAAACCCTTCTGGATTAATTCCAATCGTTGTTTTCGGGTTGTTGATTTCAGCTTTCTTAATTTTTGCTGCTCGTCCTATAAGCGTCTTTATAAGTTTACTGCCTTTTAAAATGCCCATCCAAAAAAGAGTCTACGTTTCGTGGGTTGGTCTAAGAGGAGCGGTACCAATTGTATTTGCAACCTATCCGCTAATCGCTGGATTAGACCATGCAGTGGTGTTCTTTAATGTGGTATTCTTCGTCTCTTTAACCTCTGTCTTATTACAAGGAAGTACCATTCCTGTGGTGGCAAGATGGCTAGGTATGTCTTTGCCAGTAGAGGACAAAACAAAGTCGCCAGTAGATATATTATTGTCGGATGGTGCTCATTCGTTCTTAAGAGAAATTGTAATCCCAGAAGGCAATACGGCAGTGGGTAAAAAAATTATGACACTCAATTTTCCAGAAAAAGGAATTATAGCCATGATCTCTAGAAACAATGAGTTTATAACGCCAAAAGGAACCACGGTAATCGAACCAAACGACATGCTAATTGTGCTGTACGAACGAGACGAGATTCTTGACGAAGTATACGAGTTGCTGGAATTAGACCGAAAATTAGAGGAAGGGAAGGAACACATGTAAGCAATTCAGATATGTTGCTTTTAAATTTTAAAAAGTTTTGTGTGTTTTTACATACAGGGTTTTTTATTTCTGGAGTAAAGTTTTCCCTTTGGTATAGAAGTCTTCTCTTTCAGGTTCAGGAACCAAATCTCCACCAGTAGCCCAAGCAATGTGGGTTATATTTGACAAATCTATATTGTTTTCTTCTGCATATTCTGTTGTAGCTATGCGTTGAGGTCCTACTAATCCTGCAGTTGCAGAAGGTTCTAGAAATAGATTTTCGGTGTCTTTTAACTGTGCTAATAATTTAAACAGGCTATCGTCTTCTAAAGTATAAATTCCACTGATTAAATGGTTGCTTGTTTCTGTGGCAAATTTAGAAGGTCTACCTACAGCCAAGCCATCAGCTTCCGTGAGGTTATCAATTCCTATGTCTTGCACGCTTATTTCGCTCATTAAACCCGTTAATAGTCCAGTTAGCACCGCTGGAGAGTGGGTAGGCTCCACAAAAAAACAATGTACATTATCCCCATAAATTTGTTTTAGTCCAAAACTAGTGCCACCAGGAGACCCGCCTACACCACATGGGAGATATACAAAAAGCGGATGCTCGTCATCCACTTTAATATTTTGCTCTTTGAGTTGCTCGGAAAGCTCTACAGCGCCAGTTGTGTAACCTAAATACAATGCTTCAGAATCCTCGTCGTCTACAAAGTAAGCAGTCGAATTTGCTAGGGTTTCTTTTCTTCCAGCTTGAATCGCAACGCTAAAATCGCCATCAAATTCAATAACCTCTGCGCCATTTTCGTGAAGCAACTCTTTTTTCCATTGTTTGGCATCGCCAGAGACATAGACTTTTACTTGAAAACCAAGCTTAGCTCCAACAATACCAATACTCAAACCAAGATTTCCTGTAGAACCTACACCGATTTTATAATCGTTAAAAAACGCTTGAAACTGTTTGGAGTTAAAAATAGAGTAATCTACACTTGGGTTCAATAATCCAGCATTTAATGCAAGTTGTTCGGCATGCTGTAGAACCTCGAAGAAACCGCCTCTTGCTTTTATGGAACCTGCGATAGGCAAGGCATTGTCGCATTTTAAAAACAGTTTGCCAGAGATGGGGTTGCCATCTCTGCTCAAACTGTTTTGCATTTTTGGAATCTGTAGTAACGGAGATCTTAAAATTCCGTTGGTTATCGCAGTTTCAGGAAATGCAACTTTAAAATATGGAGCAAATCGCTGCCATAACTCAGTTGCCTCTACCATATCTCTTTTCTGAATCGGAAACTTTGGCATCTCTTGCATTCGTTTTCGATTCGGATTAAACCACGTTACTGGTTTTAAATCTATAATAGATCGCAGTAAAGGATTGGCTTTCACCAAGGAATTTATAGCTTGTTCTGTATACATGATGGATAGGATTACTACAGATTCACTTTTTAAAACTAGTAGTGCTACTTATTCTAAGGAAGCGTCTAGAGTAATTTTAACACTTAGTGCCTTACTAATCGGGCAGTTTTCTTTTGCCGTATTGGCACACTCAAGAAACTTCTCCTTATCGATTTTAGGAATACGTGCTTTAAGCTTAATGTGCGACTCTGTAATCTCTAATTTATCGGTATCCATAGTCACTACAGCAGTAGCTTCCAAGGAATCTGGAGTAAAACCACTTTCACCCAAAATCATACTCAATGCCATAGCGAAACATCCTGCATGCGAGGCTGCTAAAAGTTCATCGGGATTGGTTCCTTTTCCATCCTCAAAACGAGTTTGAAAAGAATACGGACTGCTGTCCAATACTTTACTTTGGGTAGATATTTTACCTTTTCCTTCTTTTACGGTACCGCTCCATACGGCTGTTGCTCTTCTTTTCATTGTTTTTATCTTTTTTGATTATTTAATGAGTATCAAAATACAGAATAAATAGGTTTTTCTTGTATTCTTTATGATTGTTTAGCTACTAATTAAGTTAAGCTTATAGTAATGACGCATAAGAAGTAGAGTTTAATGAGTAATCCGCAGTAAAAAGAGTAGATACTATGGTTTAATGGTTTATTTCATGACATCTTTTACTCGTTTAATGGAATCTGCTTTATTTAGACTCAAGCGTACAATACTAACTTCGGTTGCTTTTAGGTCATGGGGCACACTAGCATCTAATGCGATTAGATCTCCTTCCTTTAGGTGTTGTACTTCACCTTTTACACCAAAGTCTATGGCTCCTTCAAACACCTCTACTACTATAGGGAATGGGGCGGTATGCTCTTTCATTACTTGGTCTTTCTTAAATGCAATACGAATTTCTTTGCCAAATTCCGTGTCCAATAATACTTTGATGGTAGGACGTTCTTCGTGATACATTAGGTCTTGCGTGAGGGATGCTATTTTCATAGAAAGTATGGTTTTCTTATTTAGAATGAATCAAAATTATGCAAAGTTTTTCAATATGTAAAGAATTAAAGAGATTATTGTCTTGAATTAAAGAGTTGTTCTTGGTAACACCTCTTAAGAATTGGAAAGCATATAATTAAAAGATTGATTACCTTATTTTAAACGTCAAAGTCTAAGGGTTTTTTTGTTGTTTTTTGGTCTCTATTACATCAGATTGTTTAGCTTGCCCGGCCTAAAGCCACTAAGCTTACCCAAGTGTTTCTAAGTTGTGGCATAAGGTTTGACTATATAGGTTGAAATATGTTGCTAGGTCTACAGAATATAAGGCCTTGTAGCGGTTTAGATTAAAATAAAATACATCATCAATTTAGTGTTAGAACGAAATACTGACACATTGACTTTCAATATACATATGAGTAAATCGAAATTATCATTATTAGACAGTTTGTCACTTCAAGACTTGCATGAGGATGCAGAGTTTATACCACTTCTATCGCCAGAAGATGAAGAAGCTATGAATCAGGAGGAAATTCCTGAGGAGTTGGCCATTTTGCCACTCAGAAACATGGTTCTTTTCCCTGGAGTAGTGGTTCCTGTAACGGCTGGAAGAGACAAATCTATAAAGCTTATAAACGATGCGAACTCCAATAATAGAGTAATAGGAATTGTTGCACAACACGATCAGCAAAACGAAGATCCTAGTTTTAAGGAATTGCATAAGGTGGGTACCGTTGCAAGAATCTTGAAGGTGTTAAAGATGCCTGATGGAAATACCACGGTAATCATCCAAGGTAAAAAGCGTTTTAAGATGGTAGAGGAAGTAAGTTCCGAACCATATCTACGCGCAAAGGTTAAGGAAGTAGTAGATATTGTTGCGCTTGCCGACGAAGAGGAGGAGTTTGATGCGATTATCGACTCCATAAAAGAAGTAGCGTTGGAGATTATAAAAAACAATCCAACCTTACCTTCTGAGTCTGCTTTTGCGATCAAAAACATTGAAAGTGCAAGCTTCCTAATCAATTTTGTGTCGTCCAATCTTGGAATTCCAGTAGAGGAAAAACAGCGATTATTGGAGATGGATGCGCAAAACGAACGCGCTTTAGAAACCCTGCGTTTGATGAATATCGAATTGCAAAAGCTTTCACTGCGCATGGATATCCAAAGCAAAGTGCAAACGGATATCAATAAGCAACAAAGAGAGTATTTCTTACATCAGCAAATGAAAACCATTCAAGAAGAGTTGGGTGGACAATCTTCTGAGGCCGAAGTGGAGGAGTTACGCAAGCGTGCTAAAAAGAAGAAGTGGAGTAAGGAAACTGCCGAGCATTTTGAAAAAGAACTTGCCAAGATGCAACGTATGAATCCGCAAGTAGCCGATTATAGCATTCAGCGAAACTACTTGGACCTGATGTTGGATTTACCTTGGAATTCTTTTAGCAAAGACAAATTCGATCTTAAAACCGTAAGAGAAAAACTAGATAAGGACCATTATGGATTAGACGATGTAAAGGATCGCGTGTTGGAATATCTAGCGGTATTAAAACTTCGAAAGGATATGAAGTCTCCTATACTTTGTCTGTATGGACCTCCAGGAGTTGGTAAAACCTCTCTAGGAAGATCTATAGCAGATGCAATAGGTAGGAAATATGTACGTGTCTCTCTGGGTGGAATGCGTGATGAGTCGGAGATAAGAGGACACAGAAAAACCTATATCGGTGCAATGCCAGGACGTATTCTGCAGAATATAAAAAAGGCTGGAACCGGAAATCCAGTATTTGTATTAGATGAGATCGATAAATTAGCAATAGGAAGCCAAGGGGACCCATCCTCTGCTTTATTGGAGGTTTTAGATCCAGAACAGAACAATGATTTCCACGATAACTTCTTGGAGGTAGGTTATGACTTATCCAATGTGATGTTTATCGCTACGGCAAACAGTTTGGCTACTATTCAGCCAGCTTTGCGCGATAGGATGGAAATTATAAATGTACATGGCTATACCATAGAGGAGAAAGTAGAAATAGCCAAACAACATTTGTTCCCGAAACAGCTAAAAGAGCATGGTTTAAAAGCTACAGATTTAAAAATAAATAAAACCGCACTAGAGTTCATGATAGAAGGATATACTCGCGAGAGTGGCGTGCGTAATCTAGAGCGACAAGTAGCTAAATTAATTCGTCATTTCGCCATTAAGGTAGCTTCAAACGAGGAGTATGAAAAATCGGTAAGCAAAGAAATAGTCGAAGAGGTGTTAGGAGTGCCTAAGCTATTGCGTGATAGATATGAGGGGAACGAAGTTGCTGGGGTTGCAACTGGACTGGCTTGGACCCAAGTAGGAGGGGATATTCTATATATAGAAACGGCGCTTTCTAAAGGAAAAGGTACGATGAGTATTACCGGAAACTTAGGGAAAGTAATGCGCGAGTCGGCAACGATTGCTTTGGAGTACATTAAAGCAAATGCAGAAGAATTGGATATAGATCCAGAAATGTTACAAGGATATAACGTACACATTCACGTTCCAGAAGGAGCTACGCCAAAAGACGGACCAAGTGCAGGGGTAACCATGCTAACCGCTTTAGTGTCGCTTATTACCCAGCGAAAAGTACGTAAAAATTTAGCAATGACTGGGGAGATAACCCTGCGAGGTAGAGTTCTGCCAGTAGGAGGAATAAAAGAAAAAATCTTGGCTGCAAAACGAGCTAAAATAAAAAACATTCTGCTTTGTGAGGATAACCGAAAGGATATCGAAGAGATTAAACCAGAATATTTAAAAGGTTTACATTTTGAATACGTGACGCACATGAGCGAGGTTATTGAGTATGCGGTAACCAAGCAAAAGGTGAAAGGCGCAAAGAAATTCTAAATTAAAATCCCTTCGTAATTACACGGAGGGATTTTTTTTATTGTTTCTTTATTGTAGGCAAGCTTAAATTCCATTAGATTTGCTTGTTACGATATTTTTAAGAAAACTACTCTAAGCAGTAATAGCACCGTGGTATATGCGAAATTTATTTTTATTCCTTCTCTTGGTTTTTATAAGTGTAGACGGTGTAGCACAGATAGGAGGCAAGCATGTATATAGCTTTTTGAATTTAGCACACGGACCACGTCAAAGCGCTTTAGGAGGCAAGGTAATTACGTTGTACGACTACGATCCATCGGCTGCCGTACTAAACCCTGCGAGTGTCAACCCCGAAATGCACAACCAGATTTCCTTGAATTACTCGAGCTATATAGCCGATGTAAATTATGGTACCGCTGCTTATGCTATGCGGATAGGAGATACCGACCACGTGATTCAAGCAGGTGTGAATTATATAAATTATGGAACTTTTGATGGCTACGATGCAAATGGAAGCTTTACCGAAACCTTCTCAGGGGGCGATGTGGCCGTTTCTTTTGGGTATGCTTATGCAATTCCAAATACAGCTATCCGCGTAGGAGCCAATGCAAAGTTTATTTCTTCAAAATTAGAGCAATACTCGTCTTTTGGATTAGCGATGGATTTGGGTGCAATGTATATAGCACCAGAATCTGGATTACGAGTTAGTGTGGTAGCAAGAAACATGGGTACACAGGTTACAGCCTATTACGAAACCTACGAATCTTTACCATTTGAACTTCTTTTAGGAGTTTCCAATCAATTAGAGAATTTACCTTTACGCTGGCATATCACCCTCGATAATATGCAAAAATGGAAAATTGGTTTTGCCAACCCGAACCGAACACAAGTAGGACTGGACGGATCGGAAAAGGAAGAGAGTGTAACTTTTGTAGACCATGCTGTGCGACATTTAATCGTTGGTGTGGAGCTTTTTCCAGAGAGTATTATAAATCTTAGGTTGGGCTATAACTTCCGTCGTGGCGAAGAGTTACGCATAGAGGAACAACGAGCTTTCGCTGGATTAAATGCCGGTTTTTCTATCCGATTAAACTCCTTTCGAATCAGCTATGCTTATGCCAAGTACAGTGCAGCAGCATCGTCGAATTACTTCGGGCTAAATATCGATTTATAAAATTATTATGATGCAACAAATTTGTATTGCCATAGATGGGTACTCCTCTACAGGTAAAAGTACGTTGGCCAAACAATTAGCTAAACATTTAAATTATATCTACGTAGATACTGGATCTATGTACCGTGCAGTAACCCTTTATGCAATACAAAATGATTGTTTTAAGGATGATAAGTTAGAGGTGAAAATGCTTTTAGAAGCTTTGCCATCGATAACTCTTAGCTTTAAATCCATCACACCCGATGCTTTACCTACCATCCATTTAAATGGAGTTTCGGTGGAAGAGAAAATTCGAAATATGAAGGTTTCAGAAAAAGTAAGCCTAATAGCGACGCTTCCAGAAGTGCGCCGCAAGCTTGTAGAGCAACAACGAAAAATTGGCGAACACAAAGGAGTGGTTATGGATGGACGAGATATAGGAACCGTAGTTTTTCCTAATGCCGAGTTGAAGCTTTTTATGACAGCTTCTGCACAAGTTCGCGCACAACGCCGATACGACGAATTAATAGCACAAGGCGAAACGGTGACCTTCGAGGAGGTTTTGATCAATGTGCAAGAACGTGACCTAATGGATACTACACGCCAAGATTCACCATTGGTAAAAGCAGAGGATGCTATAGAAATCGACAACTCTTATCTAAATCTGGAAGAACAGTTCATAGTGGTAAATGAACTTGTACAAGAAGCTTTGGTGCAAGGGAAGAAGTAGCTATCAGCGATTAGCAATCAGCTATCAATAATTAGTTGACAACGTTCCCTCGTAATGGTCAATGATTCATTATAAAAAGCATCTGTCTTGCTGGTATAAAGTAACCGCTTTATTAGAACTTAAGTCAAAGCAAGCTAACAACTTCTGTTGCAGATAATTCATTCTACCAGCCTTATAAAACTCCCCCTCTATTTTCTTGTATATTAACTATTTAGTTTGTACTTTTGCAACTCTAAACTTACGACACGTCAAACTGGGTTTGGAGATACCATTAAACAACATAAATCACTTTCGTTGGTTGGTCGGTAACAGTTTGAGTAACTGCGGAATACAAAAAATTTAGCTTTCGATATTAATTAAATATAGATCGAAAGGTATTTCATTCATTTTAAGATGGCTGAAGAAACAAAAAATCCAGAGGAAGTTTCCTTAAAGGAGCAAGATCCTCAAAAATTTCTAGAAGAGTTTGATTGGCACAATTACGAAGAAGGAATTGACCAAATTGACGATGGGAAACTAGAAGAATTTGAAAAATTAGTAGCAGAAAACTTCGTAGACACTTTAGATAATGAGGTGGTTGAAGGAGAAGTAGTTTACATGACAGACCGTGAGGCGATCATCGACATCAACGCGAAGAGTGAAGGTGTTATTTCGTTAAACGAATTCCGTTACAATCCAGACTTAAAAGTTGGAGACAAAGTAGACGTGCTTATCGACATTCGTGAAGATAGTTCCGGACAGCTTGTTTTATCGCACCGTAAAGCTCGAGTAATCAGAGCATGGGAGCGTGTAAACTTAGCACACGACGAAGAGACTATCATAAACGGAAACGTTCTATGTAGAACAAAAGGAGGTATGATCGTGGATGTATTTGGTATAGAAGCATTCTTACCAGGTTCGCAAATCGACGTGAAGCCTATCCGTGATTACGACGCATACGTAGGTAAAACTATGGAGTTTAAAGTGGTGAAAATCAACCACGAGTACAAAAACGTAGTAGTTTCACACAAAGCGCTTATCGAAGCAGATATCGAAGAGCAAAAGCGTGAAATCATTGGTCAGTTAGAGAAAGGACAAGTACTAGAAGGAGTGGTTAAAAATATTACTTCTTATGGTGTGTTCGTGGATCTAGGTGGCGTTGACGGACTAGTACACATTACGGATCTTTCTTGGTCTAGAATCAATCACCCGAACGAAATCGTGGAGTTAGATCAAACCTTGAACGTAGTAATATTAGACTTTGACGAAGACAAAACACGTATCCAATTAGGATTAAAACAACTTACGCCACATCCATGGGATGCTTTAGACGAGAACATGAAAGTTGGAGATAAAGTAAAAGGTAAGGTTGTAGTAATTGCTGATTACGGAGCGTTTATCGAAGTAAACGTTGGAGTAGAAGGATTGATTCACGTAAGTGAAATGTCTTGGTCTACACACTTACGAAGCGCACAAGACTTTGTAAAGGTAGGAGACGAAATCGAAGCGGTTATTTTAACACTAGATAGAGAAGATAGAAAAATGTCTCTTGGTATCAAGCAATTAACGCCAGATCCATGGACAGATATTACGTCCAAATACCCAGTAGGCTCTAAGCATACAGGAATTGTACGTAACTTCACTAACTTCGGTGTGTTTGTAGAACTAGAAGAAGGAATTGATGGGTTAATCTACATCAGCGACCTATCTTGGACTAAGAAAATCAAACACCCAAGCGAATTTACCAATATCGGTGATACGTTAGAGGTAATAGTTTTAGAACTAGATGTTCAAGGACGTAAGTTAAGCCTAGGACATAAGCAAACAACGGAAAATCCTTGGGATAAATACGAAAAAGAGTTTGCTGTAGGTACTACACATACTGCAACTATTAGCGACATCGTGGATAAAGGTGCAACTATCGAATTCAATGAGGACATCGTAGCATTTATTCCGAACCGTCACTTAGAGAAAGAAGATGGTACTAAATTGCAAAAAGGAGACGAAGCAGAAATACAAATCATAGAGTTCAACAAGGACTTTAAGAAAGTAGTTGCTTCTCATACTGCAGTACATAAAGAAGAAGAAGCGAAAATCGTTCGTGAAGCTGTTAAAAAACAAGCAGCTAGCGAAGCAGAAGCAAAACCAACACTTGGTGATGCAAACACGAAGCTTCAAGAGCTAAAAGATAGAATGGAAGGAAAATAAGATGCAAATCTTAATTTCAAATAACATTTTACTTTAAGTATACTAAAACCCTTTTCGAAAGAAGAGGGTTTTTTATTGCTCGAAACCTATTATAGCAAAGAATTTAATCCGTTCTATAAATTAATTATTCTATCTTGAGTCGAAATAATAATTTGTATTTTTGTACCGTCTGCGCATCGCGAAAAAGATAAATCGTATGAATCAAAAGGTATTACTAAACGAACAGGAACTCGCTATAACATTACAACGTTTGGCTTGTCAACTGATAGAGCGACACGATGATTTTAAAAATACCGTGTTGATTGGAATTCAGCCACGTGGCATCTACTTGGCCGAACGCTTAAAAACTATTTTGGAAGAGGATTATGAGGTTAAGGATTTGCTGTTAGGCTACCTAGACATAACGTTCTTTCGCGATGACTTCCGAAGAACTTCAGAACCAATAGAAGCAAACAAAACCAAGATCGATTTTGTAGTAGAAGATAAAAATGTAGTATTTATAGACGACGTACTCTATACCGGTAGAAGTATTCGATCGGCACTTTCTGCCATCCAATCTTTTGGAAGACCAGACAATATAGAGTTGCTTACGCTGATCGACAGACGATTTAGCAGACACTTACCTATACAGCCTGATTATAGAGGACGACAGGTAGATGCTATAAACAACGAGAAAGTGAAAGTGAGTTGGAAACAACTGGATGGGAAAGATGCAGTCTATTTAGTAGAAAAATAATACCCTAAAAAGAATTAATACAGCGATTATGAACGAGCTTAGTGTCTCTCACTTATTAGGCATAAAAGATTTAACGGAAGCGGATATTCAGTTGATTTTCCAAACCGCCGATCACTTTAAAGAGGTAATAAACCGACCTATTAAAAAAGTACCCAGCCTTAGAGATATAACCATTGCCAATTTATTTTTTGAAGATAGCACACGTACTCGCTTATCTTTTGAGCTTGCCGAAAAAAGACTTTCAGCAGATACCATTAATTTCTCAGCAGCTTCCTCCTCGGTAAACAAAGGAGAGACACTAGTAGATACCGTAAATAATATCTTGGCCATGAAAGTGGACATGGTGGTAATGCGACATCCAAATCCAGGTGCTGGAGTATTCCTGTCTAAGCATGTAGATGCAAAAATCATCAATGCTGGCGATGGCACACACGAACACCCTACACAAGCATTATTAGATGCTTACTCCATACGCGAACGCTTAGGCGATGTTGCTGGAAAAAAGGTGGTTATTGTAGGCGATATTCTTCATTCTAGAGTAGCACTTTCCAATATTCTTGCTTTAAAAAAGCTAGGTGCCGAAGTAAAAGTTTGTGGCCCAAAAACCTTGATTCCAAAACATGTGGAGTCCCTAGGAGTAGAGGTAGAACTCAACCTAATGAAAGCCTTAGAGTGGTGTGATGTGGCAAATATGTTGCGTATCCAAAACGAGCGAATGGAAATCAGCTACTTTCCTTCTACGCGAGAATATGTAAAGCAATATGGAGTTAATAAGAAAATATTAAATTCGTTAAACAAAGAAATTATCGTAATGCATCCAGGACCTATAAACAGAGGCGTGGAAATAACCAGTGATGTAGCAGATAGCAAGCAGGCTATTATTCTAGATCAAGTGGAAAATGGGGTGGCAGTGCGTATGGCAGTAATTTATTTGTTAGCGTCAAAAATTAAGAGAAATGAAAATTGAAGAAATTGATAAGCTGGTAATTCTAACGGTAGAAAATCTTTTGTTTTCTGAGGTTTTCTCGACACTTAAGCAGGAGCTTACCGATGGAAAAGGAAAGGGTAAGAATGTGATTTTGGATCTATCTAACCTAACCGAATTGCAGTTATCTGATTTATTGACTTTTCAGGAGTTATCCGATTTGCATACCAATGCTAAATACTCGTTTGTGATCGTTAACGATGCTATTAACCATAATGACTTACCAGAAACTTTACACGTTACCCCTACACTACAGGAAGCAAAAGATATCGTAGCGATGGAAGAAATAGAGCGTGACTTAGGTTTCTAAATCCCTCTTACAGAATGAAACTAACCATACTAGGTTGCCATGCAGCATCGCTTCGATGGGGAGCGCATCCTACTTCGCAAGTTCTAGAATTATCTGGACGCACCTTCTTAATAGATTGTGGCGAAGCAACCCAAATGCAATTGAGAAGAAGTAAGGTTAAGTTTTCTCGAATCAAACAAATATTTATCTCCCATCTACACGGCGACCATTACTATGGACTTATCGGACTGATCTCTACTTTAGAATTATTAGGTAGAAAGGGCGAGTTAACGATTTATGGCCCAAAGGGAATAAAGAAAATTATTCAAGTGCAACTAGAACTGAGTGAAGCACGTGTATCCTATCCCTTAAATTTCATAGTGTTAGAAAGCGGTGCTCGCGAAAGAATATATGAAGACAATAAAGTAATAGTCGAGACCATTCCATTGCGTCATAGAATATATTGTAATGGTTTTTTATTCCGAGCCAAACCTGGTTTAAGGCGAATTGCGATAGAAGAGGCAAGAAAAGCAGAAATAGATGTGGCTTATTTTAATAGGTTAAAGCAAGGCTATGACGCACCAAATAAACATGGAAATCTTATTCCCAATGCATCTGTCACTTTAGATCCACACCCACCCAAAAGCTATGCTTTTTGTAGTGATACCGCGTATTTTCCTGAGATTGTAAACCAGCTTAAAGACACGCAGGTGCTCTACCATGAAAGCACTTTTTTGGAGATGCATAAAGACCTATGTGAAAAAACCAAACACAGTACTGCAACACAAGCAGCTCAGATAGCCAAATCCGCAAATGTAGAAACCCTAGTGTTAGGACATTATTCTGGCAGATATAGAGATTTAGAGGATTTTAAAAAAGAAGCACAAGAAGTGTTTCAGAATACCTTATTGGCCGAAGACGGAAAGGAATTTAATTTCTAAGCACACTCCCACTTATTTTATTTGTTCGCTAAGCTTTTATAGCATTGCTAAATGCTGTAAATTGCAGTAAATATTATAAGTCATGTCCATAAATATGCAATCCTACCGCAAGTCCTACGAAAAGTCTAGTCTAGATGAAAAAGACTTGGCGTTGGATCCTATCACACAGTTTCAGAAATGGATTTTGGAGGCAGAAAAATCTGGTACCGTACTAGAAGTAAATGCGATGACCTTAAATACTATAGATGCTACTGGATATCCAAGACCACGTGTGGTATTGCTTAAGAAAGTAGATGCCAATGGCTTTAGTTTTTATACAAATTACCAAAGCTTAAAAGGGCAAGCTATAGAGAATAATAACAAGGTTTCCTTATCTTTCTTTTGGCCAGAACTAGAACGTCAAATTATTATTCTAGGAACCGCAGAGAGGTTATCCGAAAAGGAATCGGAAGCATATTTTCATTCCAGACCCAAAGGAAGTCAGTTAGGAGCAATAAGTTCGCCACAAAGTGCACCCATTCCAAATAGGGAATATTTAGAAAAGCGTTTGGCAGAAGAAACAGAAGCTTATAAGGACGTGGACCTTATTCCAAAGCCTAAACATTGGGGAGGTTATGTTGTAAAACCATTTAGTGTAGAATTTTGGCAAGGACGACCTAATCGACTTCACGATAGAGTAGAGTATACTCAGCAAGGAGAAGCATGGACAAAACAGCGTTTAGCACCATAGTAAAAAGAGAATTTAGGAATAATATAATCAATCATGAAAGAATTATATTTTTTACGACATGCGCATGCAACAGCTACGCTTAGGGTAGAAGATGTGGAGCGGCCTTTGGATGTGAGAGGGAAAGTAGATGCTTCTCGAGTAGCTTTCTATGCAAAGGAGCATTTACAAGTTCCAGACGCGTGCTATGTAAGCCATGCAGTACGAGCGCAACAAACCGCGGCGTACTTTAAAGAGGTATGGAATATAAAAGAGAATTGCTACCTGTTGACCTCCGAGTTATATGATTTTCAAGGAGATAAAGTAAAACGATTTATATATAATTTGCCTGCAGAATGGAACCGAGTACTATTGATAGGACATAATTTTGGGATCACGGAAGCGGTGAATTATTTTGGAGATAAGCCTGTAGATGCTTTGCCTACCGCAGGGTTAGTATATATTTCCTTCGATGGTGATGATTGGCAAACTTTGAGAAAAGGAAGTACAAAAAATGTTATTTTACCAAAAGCGTTATAATTTAGTGGATAAATGAAACAAGAAGTTACACAAATAAATGATGTTTTTTATAACCGGGAATTAAGCTGGTTGCAGTTTAACGCACGAGTGTTACAAGAAGCAGAAGATTCCACAGTTCCACTAGTAGAGCGACTTCGATTTCTAGGAATATTCTCCAACAATCTAGATGAGTTTTTTAAAGTTCGATATGCTTCCATAAAAAGAATTGTAGAAACTGGAGCAGAGGGACGAAGCATCTTGGGAAATATCGATCCCGAATTCTTATTGGAGGAAATAACCAATGTGGTTATCAAACAACAGGCACATAGTTTAGATATACTTAGCGACATTCATAAAGAGCTAGAAAAACACAACGTGTTTATTATAGATGAGACCCAGGTAGATACGACCCAAAGTAAGTTTATTAAAAATTATTTTACCGATCACGTCCAGCCTGCTCTAGTTACTTATATGCTCGACGATTTAGAGGTTTTCCCAACCTTAAAAGATAGCGCGGCATATCTGGCGGTAAGTATGCTTATGGAAAGCAATGCTAAGAAAAAAGCGAAAACTACTTATGCATTGATCGAAGTACCTCGGAGTATTGAGCGATTTGTAGAGATTCCCTCTACTGGCGATAAGCGGTACATTATTATTCTAGATGATCTTATTCGATTTTGTATCGATGAAATCTTTAGCATCTTTAAGTATAAAAAAATCCGTGTACACATGATAAAGATTACACGAGATGCGGAGCTAGATATCGATAGTGATTTGAATAAAAGTTTTATAGATAAGATCTATAAAGGAGTTAAAGAAAGAAGTCTTGGGCATCCTGTTCGCTTTGTATACGATAAATCTATCGATAAGAAGACGATGGACTATTTGTTGAAACGAATGAATCTGGTGCATACCGATAGCCTTATTCCTGGAGGACGTTACCATAACCGACGAGACTATATGAAGTTCCCGAGTTTGGGGATAGATGAATTTCTATATAAAAAATATCCGCCGCTTAAAGTTCCTGGGCTAAGCATGCAGGGAAGTATTTTAAAGCAAATAAATCAAAAGGATTATCTTCTTTACACGCCTTACCAATCCTTTTCCTATGTGGTGCGTTTCTTGCGTGAAGCGGCATTAGACCCAAAAGTACGGGCTATTCGTATAAGCATTTATCGATTAGCAGAAATATCCCATGTAGCGAGTTCTTTGATCAATGCGGTGAAAAACGGAAAAAGTGTCACGGTAGAGATCGAGCTGAAAGCGCGTTTTGATGAAGAAGCAAACATTCGCTATGCCGAGCAAATGCAACATGAAGGGGTACGTCTTATCTTTGGAGTAAAAGGCTTGAAAGTACATTGTAAAGCCTGTGTAATCGATAGAATGGAAGGAAAGAAAATCCGCCATTATGGTTTTATAAGTACCGGAAACTTCAATGAATCTACGGCTAGGGTTTATACGGATTATACGCTGTTTACTGCCGATCAAGATATTTGTAAAGAAGTGATCAAAGTATTTCAATTCTTTGAAGTAAACTATCGCGTAAAGAAATACAAACACCTTTTGGTGTCACCACATTATACTAGGAACGCCATTTCCAAACTGATAGACAAAGAAATAAAGAATCATGAAAATGGCTTGCCGAGCGGTATTCGATTAAAGATGAATAGCCTGTCAGACCATAAACTGATAAGCAAACTCTATAAAGCTAGTAGTGTTGGAATTCCTATTCAATTAATCATAAGGGGTATTTGTTGTTTGGTACCTGGTGTCCCAAATATGAGCGATACCATAGAAGTGATAAGCATTGTAGATAAATTCTTGGAACATACAAGACTCTTTATTTTTGAAAATGCCGGAGATCCTAAAGTCTATATCTCTTCTGCCGACTTTATGACACGAAATTTGGATGATAGAGTAGAAATATCTTGTCCTATTTATGATGTGGATATAAAACAGGAACTTATCGATTCCTTTGAAATTTGTTGGAGCGACAATGTAAAGGCACGGATTATCGATGAAGAGCAAACCAATAAATACCGACGCAATGATGAGTTGAAAGTGCGTTCGCAGTTTGCTACCTATATGTATTATGCTAAAAAGTTAGAAGATTAATATGGATTTAAAAATATCGAAATATGCAGGAATAGATATCGGGTCCAATGCCATTCGCTTGTTAATCATGTTTGTCTACGAAATTGAAAACCAACCCACTCAGTATAAAAAATCCTCTTTGGTAAGAGTGCCGATACGTTTGGGTTCGGACGTGTTTTTTAATGGAGAGATCTCTAAACACAATATTACCAGAATGAAAGATACCATGGAAGCTTTTAGCTTATTGTTAAAAGCACATGAAGTGGAAATCTATCGAGCCTGTGCAACTTCGGCCATGCGAGAAGCAAAAAATGGGATGGACGTAGTGGCATTAATGAAAAAAGAAACAGGAGTGCAGATTGAAGTAATCGATGGAGAAGCGGAAGCTAATATTATTGCACAAACCAACTTATCGGATTTGTTAAATACAAAAAAGAACTTCTTATATGTGGACGTAGGTGGCGGAAGTACAGAATTGAACTTTTATAGTGCTGGGAAATTTATCGGCACAAAATCTTTCCGTCTAGGAACGGTGCGTTTGTCCAACGATGATAATATTCACGAAGAAACCCAACGCATGAAAAAGTGGGTTTTAAAAGTCACCCAAGGCTATTCGGCAATTTCCCTTATAGGTTCAGGAGGAAATATAAACCATATCCATAAATACAGCGGAAGAAAAGTAAACAAACCCTTGACCTACGCGTATTTGAAATCTTACTATAATACTGTTCAAAACTATACCTACAACGAACGTATCATGAAAATGCAAATGAAACCCGACCGTGCCGACGTAATCGTTCCAGCTACACGTATCTATTTGCAAGCGATGAAATGGGCAAATGCCAAACGTGTCTTTGTCCCCAAAATCGGTCTAGCCGATGGTATTATTAAAGGCTTGCATAACGAATCTTTGTAGGGACGCAAAATCTTGCCCCCTACAACGAATCATCCGCATCCAAAACCCACCTTACGCATCACGCATCACGCAATATGCATTACGTTTTACGTCTTACGATCCACTAATTTATTCCAGCAAAGCGCAGAATAGAAGGAGATAACTATAGCTTAATTTAAAATATAGCGACACATTGTTGTTTGTTCATAAATTAATTTTTAGGTTTGTCTAAAATTAAAATAGACGACATGAAAATAAAAATTACTTTAGGCTTACTATCTATCTTTTTAGTGGGGTGTGAAGTGTTTGCACCTACCGAATTAGAGGAGTATGAGCTTTTAGATGGCCCATTAGATGGGTTGACACATGCTGAGTCCAGACGATTTGTTTCTGGGGATGTAGCATTCAACGATGAGATATTTACTTCTTCCACAGGATTAGGACCAATTTTTACTGGTACTAGTTGCGTTAGCTGTCATGCAGGTGATGGTAAAGGACATCCATTTAATCAATTTATCCGTTTTGGTCAGAGCGATGAAACAGGAAATCATTATTTAGATCAAGGTGGACCACAGTTACAAAACAAAGCCTTACCTGGTTATGAACCAGAAACCTTGCCAGAAGGTGCGCCACATGCTATTTTTCTAGCACCAGCGGTAACTGGCTTAGGATATTTGGATGCCGTGACCGATGCATACTTATTGGATATTGAAGCACAGCAAGCCGAGCGTGAGGATGGCATTCACGGAAAGGTACATTGGAATCACATTCCAGATTATGTAACGCTTAGACCCGATGCTATTACAAAGGATGGTAAAAACATTACACGGTTTGGTAAGAAAGCAAGAGTATATGACCTATTGGAACAAACGGCCGATGCATATAACCAAGATATCGGCATCACATCCTACTTCGAACCTTATGATACCTATAGTGGCGATATGTTATCTCCAGAAATCAGTAGGGAAACTATAAGTGACGTGGTGTTTTATTTAAAAACATTAAAAGAACCAGAACCTCGAAACCAGGACAATGTAGACGTAGTTGCAGGAAGAAATCTTTTCGATCAGATGCAATGTGCTGTTTGCCACAGGCCAAATATGGAAACAGGATATTCTCCTATCGGAGTACTTTCTAATGTAACTTTTCATCCTTATACCGATTTACTTCTTCACGATTTAGGTCCAGAATTAGACGATGGCTATACCGAAGGTTTTGCTACTTCTGCACAATGGCGTACAGCACCTCTTTGGGGCTTGGGGTTATCTAAAGATTCACAAGGCGGTAAGTATTACTTAATGCATGATGGCCGTGCACATAGCATAGAAGAAGCTATTGCACTACACGGTGGTGAGGCTGCAAATTCAAGAGAAAAATTTAACCAATTGTCTCAAGAAGAGAAAGGCCAAGTCTTAAAATTTTTAGAATCCTTATAAATCATGGATAGAGCTAAATTTATAAAGTCCTTAGGGTGTGCAATTGTTGGTGTGCCGCTTGCTATGAGCTTATTGAACTCTTGCGAAAGCATATACTACGCGCAAACCAAACAAGTAGAGGGTAAATTTATAGTAAAGAAGTCCGAGTTTGTACAAACTAAATCCAAAGGGACTTCCTATAGAAACTTTGTGTTGATAAACAAAGCGATAGGAGGTTATCCGATTTGCTTATTTCGTACCGACCAGGACAACTATATAGCCTCTTTACTTAAATGCACACACCAAGGTTGCGAACTAGATGTGGGGGGAGGTATTTATACCTGTCCATGTCATGGAAGCGAGTTTAGTACCAGTGGTGAAGTATTGCAAGGACCAGCAGAAAAACATTTAAAAACATTCCCTATAACAACAGATCATGAAAATATTTACATCAACCTTGTATAAAGTAATCGCAGTAGGCTTAGGCTTATGGAGTACCACAGGGTTTGCACAACAAAGTAAAGACTCCATAATGAATATGGATGCTGCTTTTAACCGACCATATCTTACTTCCGATACATCGCCCGTTTCTTTAGGTGGTTATTTGGAAGCGAATACCATTCATAGTACAAACGACGAAGGCGATACCGATGGTTTGTCCTTTCAAGCCAGAAGACTTACTCTTTTTGTGTCTTCAAGTATTTCCAAACGAATTAAGTTCATGACCGAAATCGAGTTCGAAGATGGTGGCGATGAGGTGGAGATTGAATTTGCTTCTATAGATGTAGCACTACATCCGTTACTAAATCTACGTGGAGGAATTGTAATGAATCCTATTGGGGCATTCAACGAAAACCACGACGGCCCAAAATGGGAGTTTGTAGAGCGTCCAAACGTAGCTACAGAAATGCTAGGAGCTACTTTATCTAACGCTGGATTCGGTTTACACGGAAAAACCTACCATAAAGATTGGATCTTTGGTTACGAAGCCTATTTGACCAATGGTTTTAACAGCACTATAATCTCTAACGAAGAAGATAAAACCTATCTGCCAGCAGGAAAAGACGATCCAGATAGATTTATGAATAATGCAAGTGGAAAAGCGATGTTTACAGGGAAACTTGCTGTTAAAAATAGACACTTTGGGGAGATTGGCCTATCGTATATGGGAGGTACGTATAACCAACATATAGATGATGGAGAAGACATAGAAGACCCAGCAGATATAAACGTATTTGCTATTGACTTCCATACTGGTATCCCACGATGGGGAACGCAAATTGTAGGAGAAATAGCTTGGGTAAAAGTGCAAATTCCAGATACCTATACCCAACAATATGGTACAAATCAAAGAGGTATGTTCGTGGATGTAGTACAACCAATTTACCGAAATAAAATTTTAGATTGGGAAGATGCTACGGTTAATCTAGCGGCTAGGTTGGATTATGTAGATTGGAACAAAGGACGTTTTAACGAAACAGGCACCAAAATTGGCGATGAGGTAGTGGCAATTACACCTGCCATAAGCTTTAGACCAACCCCAAGAACCGTTTTCCGTATAAACTACAGATACGAATGGAAAACTGATGTTATCAACAACCCTGCAGAACATACAGCTACATGGTACATGGGCTTTAGTACATATTTTTAAAAATAATGTTTACTTAAATTATTTATTTTTTCTCTCATAATTATTAGTTTTTGATTTTAGTAAACAATCCCCTTTTTATTTCTCTAATGAGAAATAAAAAGGGGATATCTTTTTTTTTAATGAATGTGTTATTTGTTTAAACTATTGAGTGTCAGTATGGTGTCTATAAGCGAATGTATAATATACCATGTTATGGCATTTCTAAAAACGTAAAGGGACAATTGCTCACAACTTTAACTGTGAAACAGTAACGTAGGATAGGTCTTGGTTTTTGCTGTTTTTCAAGTATTCTAAAAAAATAATAATAAACAATGCGGTTAAACCTGCAGGCATAGCATTTCTAAAAACTAATGTGTCTATCGCCCAAACAAAGCTTTAGCTGTGGGATAGTAGAGTCTTATTAGTGTTGGGCTTTAACTCCATTTGGAATACTTTAAATGGAAAATAATTAATGCGGTTAAAACCTTTTATAGTATCTATCTATCTATCCGGCAATAGATACTAAACTCCACATCAGGCTAAGTTGCACTGTAATAACAACCTGTTTTCTGCAATAAATCAGATTGAGACTTATAACTAATCCTTGCAACTCCATGGTAAAAACACACATAATCAGAAAACTATTCAAAAGCTTCCTTTAGACTAGATATGCCAAAAGCACGCCTAAAAGAATAAAAAGAACCTTAGAAATATTAAAGTTATGGTTCTTGTTGCTTTCAAACAGTAAGGTGGTAGATAGGTGTAAGAATACCCCAACAACAACTGCGTATATCTCTGTTTGATACCCTATGATCCACTGATTATTCGCTGCCATATAGACTCCAATAGGCGTCATTAGTGCAAAGATAGATAAGCAGATCATCGTGTTTTTCAGAGTCTGTTGTCCGTGGGTGAAAAACAGCGTAAGCATGGTTGCCTCAGGGATTTTATGAATTAAGATTCCCCATAGCAGATGGTTGTCTTCGGCAATTGGCAAACCTTCTAATAACGCATGGATAGACAAGCCGATAAACAGTAGCCAAGGGAATTTTTTCTGAGGCGTATCCTGATGGTAATGCCCATGCTCGGCACCTTTTGAGAATAACTCCAGCACCAATTGCAACAATACGCCAGAAAGAATATAAATACCTACAGGAATGTCCGTCTCTCCTTCGTAAACCTCGGGGAGAATCTCTAAGATGGTTAACGAAAGCAAGAATGCCCCACTAAACGCCATGATGCGCGTAAGGTACTTATGATCAGTGGATATGGACTTGCCTATAACAAACCCAACCACCACCGCTAAGACAAGTAGGAGGTATTGCATTATTATTTAAAAATTAAGATGAGCCTATTGGAGGTTTCTTGATTAAAAGGCGCTAGATTAAAATCTCCAAATACATCGACTAACTCCACTCCAGCTTGAGCGAAATACGCTTTAAAGTCGTCCAACTCCAAGGCGCTTACACGTTCTGTAAAGTGATAGGCTTCTCCAGCAAAACTAAAGCGGATATCCTTAAATATTACGCCATCTTTTAGATAGCGATGTAAATGAAAATCAATGCCATCCACCGTTTTCGTCTCTTCCTCAACCAGCGAGTTTTTTTCTTTATGGGCGTTCATAAAATCTATCACTCCAAAACCATTTGGCTTTAAGCTAGATTTAATGTTTTCTATAACGCGAATATTGTCAGTAGGATCTTCAAAGTACCCAAAACTGGTAAATAAGTTGAACACCGCATCAAACTTCTTTGGATAAGGGATTAGCTTATCGTGCACCTCAAAATGAAGCAAGTCGTTCTCGTATTGTTTGGCATAAGCAATACTTTGCTGGGATAAATCCAATCCGATTACATCGTAGCCTAAATCGTTCAGGTATCTAGAATGTCTCCCTTTTCCACAAGCCAGATCCAAAATCTGTGCGGGTGGTGTCAATTCTAAATGGTTTAATAATTTTTTTATTAAAAAGGCAGCTTCTTTTTCGTCTCTATCTTGATAAAGAATGTGATAGAAAGGGGTGTCAAACCAAGAGGCATACCATGGTTTTATATCTTTTTGCATGTAGCAAGTTTTAAGACTGCAAAAATATGGTATTTTTGCGGTATATTAAGGAAATGATCATGGGAAAAAATTATAGAATGCTAGCCAAAACCCTTTTCGGGATGGAAGACTT
>DATGMW010000028.1:0-2257 GCA_035307105.1 Flavobacteriaceae bacterium | reverse complement strand
GTAGTACGCCAATTACAATTAAACATACGTTATTTCTACGATGGAAGAGTGAGAAGTAATGAATTATTTAACAACACACCGCTTCGCTTAGAAGTACTTAGTGATGAAAGTGAATGGCCTAAAGAGATGCCTGACTTATTTGTAACTCCTATCTCTTTAACGGAATTCCATATCAAACAAGAAGACGAAACTAGTGCTAAAAATCGGTTTGGAGAGGAGTTTGAATACAAAGATGTGCGGTATTTAATTCATGCAACAGATAAGTTAGAACCTGAAGTGACAACTCGTATTAGCGTAAGTAGTCTACCACGCACCATAGACAGCTATAGAAATAACATACAAGTTACTACCCAAGGAAAGGTTAGCTCTATTATAAGTATTAATCATGTATCTGAGCTGCCAGAAAAGTCCCAAGCAATAATCAATGAGTTAATCGACCAGTATAACCGCGATGCCATTCAAGACAAAAATATGGTATCTCGAAATACAGCGGACTTTATAGACGAGCGTCTAGAGATAGTTTGGGGGGAGTTGGACTCCGTAGAATTAAAAAAAGTAAGGTATAAAGAATCGAATCAGCTGGTAGATTTACAGACAGAAGGCGGTATTTTTCTGCAAAACGCTAGTGAGTACAACAAGAAGTTAGTGGAAGCACAAACGGCACTCTCTCAAGTAGAAGCTATGACCTCCTATTTAAGATCAGGAAGTCAAAGCAGTCTCTTACCGGCTAATTTGGGTACATCAGAAAGTGGACTAATGTCCCTCATTCAACAGTATAACGAGATGGTTATGGAGCGAAACCAAATGTTGGTGAATTCCACCGAAACCCATCCTACTGTGATAAGACTTACAGGACAACTAAGCGATTTAAAAGCAAACATATTAGAAAGCTTACAAAACTTAAAGAATTCCTTAGATATTGAATTAAAGGATTTAGGGAAACAAGAACTTAGAATCGGTGGACAACTTGCTAGCATTCCACTAAAAGAAAGAGACTTTACTACCATAGAAAGACAGCAGGAAATAAAACAAACACTTTATTTATATTTACTGCAAAAGCGAGAAGAAACCTCTATTGCTCTGGCAGTTACCGAACCTAAAGCAAAAATAGTAGATTCGGCTTATACCCCTATCAAACCCATAGCTCCAAAGCGAAGTATTATTTTACTAGCCGCTTTACTTATAGGAGCATTAATTCCATTTGGAACTATCTATCTTCGTAATTTATTGGATAATAAAATTCGAAAAAGAGACGACATTTTTTCTGCAATCCCAAATGCAAGCATTTTAGGAGAGATTCCGAAAATAAAATCGAAGCATGCAAATACGCTTGTGGAGAAAAATGATCTTGGTGTCTTAGCAGAAAGCTTTAGAGTTTTACGTACCAACTTACAGTTTGCAGGAGTTATTAATAAAGAAAAAAACGGAAAGTGTTTAATCGTAACTTCAAGCATCAAAGGAGAAGGAAAAACGATGATTTCGGTGAACCTTGCTATGACCTTGGCTCATGCAGGAAATAAAGTGCTATTGGTAGGAGGCGATATTAGAAACCCGCAACTTCCAAGGTTCTTCTCGAAACAACAAGATAAAAATGTTAAAGGATTGGTGGAGTATTTAGTTTATGAAGACTCTAAGATAGAAGAATATGTTTTCCCATCTGAAATAAGTGAGAACTTAACCATTCTACACTCCGGAGCTATTCCTCCAAACCCAACGGAGCTATTGATGAGCGAAAGAGTTACCACGCTAATCGAGGAAGGAAAAGAAAATTATGATTTTGTAATTATAGATAGTGCACCTACCCTACTAGTAACCGACACCTTACTATTTAGTGAGTTGGCCGATGCTACCTTGTTCGTAGTACGTGCAGGATTCACAGAAAAAGGAATCCTAGAGTTTGCGAAGGAAATGAAAGATGAAGAGAAGTTAAAACGTGTGAATTTTGTTCTAAATGACGTCTCGGCAGCAAACTATGGTTACGGAGGAAAATACGGTTATGGATACGGATACCATTCAGAAGAGAAAAGTATGTGGCAAAAAATTAAACATGCCATGTCTTTCTAAATAAGAATATAACAGAATTATAATACATGCAACAAAAAGAAAAAAGACATATTTTAATAACAGGTGGCGCTGGATTTATAGGCAGTAATTTATGTGAGTATTTTATAGAAAAAAACTATAAAGTTACTTGTTTAGATAATTTTGCTACTGGTCATAGACATAATATTGAACCATTATTAGAGCATGCTAACTT
>DATGMW010000027.1:0-9513 GCA_035307105.1 Flavobacteriaceae bacterium | reverse complement strand
TTAGTAATACCTTCGTGTTGTAGCATGTTTTGTACTTTGTGTGTGGTAACTTAAAGATACAGTAAAACCAAGGGTTTCCCTTGGTTTTCATGCTACTTATTATCGTCTTAAAGCCTGTGAATAATGGGTGCGAAACTTGAGGTTATAATATTCTTATGAGTAAAAAGTCCATAACCTCCAAAAAGATGAATTTCGTCTTCGAATAAAAAAGGAGAAGCGTAATGTTGGTTCCTATGCTGGTAACTATTATTGACTCGGATAAAACTTCCATCTTCAAATACTTTTACGGGACCCGCACCATTTGCCACAAAATAAGTCTTGTCATTTATTATAAAAGTATAAGGTTTATCATTTTCAAAACCTTCCTTACCTAATCCATTGGTAAATGCTTTTATTTTAAAATCTTCTCCATGGTATAGAATCGAATCATTAACTAACAAAACCGCCTCTTTGGCCTTGCCATCGAAAAAAAGCAAATGATTTTTATCAAACTTTAAATCGGTTTGGGCAAAGCCAAAAGGAAAAAACAACAGGAAAAATAATAGACTATATAAGTATTTCACTCTAAGCTCGATGTATTTTAGATTTTAAAATGCAAATTAACAAAACTTTCTTAATTATCTACTATATATAGTACAACAAGGCTTTACAATGATTCCGTAATACCCGAAAGTATAGTTTCGGATGATTATTTATGAAAATATTAAGTATTAAGCTTAACATTGTAGTAGTAGGGATTTAGGGAATCCTGTTAAGTTAGTTTCCGAATTCAGTAAGTTTTTATTTAATAAAGTTTCTAACATAAATTCAGCGCGTGATCTATGTGAATTAAATAATATATTAGGTGCCGATATGATTCTATAAAATACTTTTTCATAACACTAATTGGTATTGGGGAGTGCTAATTAGAATGAAAAGAATTAAGTAAGAGAGTTAATGTCGGCACCCTAATTTTCACAGGGAAACTAAAATATTCTCCTAGTATTGGGATAGATAGACAATCGTTAAGTAAATTTCAATCAGAAGACGAGTGTAGTTATTTTCCTGTCCTTTCCTTCTTTCAATTCACTACAATCTGGACATGCGTGCACTACGCCATCTTTAATGTAATAGCCGCCAATAGCATCCTTTACAAACTTCTCGAACAGTAACAACTTAATAAATGTGGACTTTTACCCTAAAGGTTGCTCTAGCTATTAATACTTTACCCCCTATCATTCGAATTACAAGAGGCATTTAGTATGTTAATCTCTTTAGTTTTAATAGTTAATAGCTCTTAAAAAACATGGAACCTTAATGATTGTATGTTAGGTTTATCCAATTAATTCTAAAACCAAACAAAATGAGATCCCTATTAAAATTAAGTTTAATTGCATTCCTATTTATAGGATTTGCATCTTGTAGCAATGATGATAATTCAAATAATACTGAAGGAAATGCAAAGTTAGCTCTAAGGCTTACAGATGCACCTGGCGATTATGAAGCTGTCTTCATTGACGTTGAAGAAGTTGTATTAAAGTATAATGGAGGTCAGGAAGATAGAGTTCTTGGTATTGAGGGCGGTATATACGATCTTTTAGAACTAACAGCAGGAGTAAATGTTCTATTATTTAACGATGAAGTTCCTTCTGGGGATATCAGTCAAATACGCTTAATCTTAGGCGAGGAAAACACAATAGTTGTAAATGGACAAACACTACCTCTATCTACTCCAAGTGCCCAGCAATCTGGTTTAAAAATCAAAGTAAATCAAAGCCTAGAGCCGGGTATTTTTTACGATTTTCTTCTCGATTTTGATGTGGACAAATCCATCGTATCTCAAGGAAACGGAGGGTATAGTCTAAAACCCGTAATTAGAGCCATCGCTACTGCTGAAAGTGGCGCAATTTCTGGAAAAGTGATTCCGTCTGATATGTTGACCTTGGTTACTGCAAATAATAATGATATTGAAATTTCTTCTTATACGAATCTTCAAGGAGATTTTTTACTTAATGGTGTGCCAGAAGGAGTTTATACCCTAACGATTCAAGCAGATATAGCTGCGGGAATTCCAGCATTGATTCTAGATGATGTAATCGTTCTCAAAGGCGAAGTAACCACTTTAGGTGAAATTAATTTACTGCCGTAGAGGTAGATTATAGCTTAACAAACACTTTATAAGCTCCAGGAACTTTCATAAAGATATTGTTGCTTTCTGATGTAAATTAAATGTTTACAATAAAACAGTAGTTCCCCGAATCTTCGGGGAACTACTGTTTTAAAGATAATTATTTTACGAATTAGTTCTGCTTCACCTAACTAACAATAGGAAAAGCATTTCCTATCTGTAATACGAAACACAATCGATAAGTTATATAGTATTTCGATCAGAAGCATCAAGACTAAACTTTTTTATCCGGTCCTTCCCCTCTTTCAATTCACTGCAGTCTGGACATACGTGCACTACCCCATCTTTAATGTGATATCCGTCTATATTATCCTTTACAAACTTCTGAACCAGCATATAGGATGCTTTGTGATTATTGACATCTATTTGCTTGTCTTTATATAGTTTGCGTATTTTCCCATCATATTCTTGTTGTCCCCAACATAGAGCACAAGTTCCTTGTGGAGATTTGTCCACTGTTTCCTTTTCAGCTTTCTTAAAAAACTGAACTATTCTTTCTATAATATCCATAGCTTTGTGACTTTACATTATCCTTCTAATTTAAGTATTTACGCAAAATTAAGCTTGCAAATAAAGTTAATTTCCTTTATTATAACTCGGAAATCTGTTGTGACCAAAAAATCTTCTTACCTCTCCTGATCCTTCCTAAATTGGAAACATCAGAGCTAACTCTTGTTTTATGCTAAGAAAAAGATGCTTAGAGATAACACAGCTTTTTCAAGTTAAATAAGATATATTTGAATACCTAAATAGCAACTATAGAACAATGACCTATCTATTTTTTATTGCTTCTTTCAACGCATTTTTCTTTATCGCACTACTCCTCCAAAAAAGACCCAAACTAGCTCATGATCGGGTATTGATTTTTTGGCTACTGTATCTTGGAATTGCAACTGCTGTTTATGCTTTAACAAAAGAATTCCCCATACAATCACCTCTTTTATCCAGTGGGATTATAGCTTTACTTCTGTTACATGGCCCATTTTTATACCTATATGTTTCTTCCCTTGCATTAAATAAAAAACACATTAAGCCTAAAAATCTATGGCATTTTGCTCCCTTTGTTACATTTATTCTTTACTTACTTATAGCTTCTCGATTCCCAATCTATTCCCAAGGAATTAGAGTAGATCATGTGTCGGAAGGAGTAGCCGAACCTCCTTTATTATTTCTTTTCTTCCTGATTATAACTGCTCTCTCAGGACCTGCTTATTTCTTATTGGCTTATAAAAAGTTTCAAAAAAGCAAAAAATCCACACTTAATTTCTCTTCCAAAGAAGTGAACTTAGATTGGCTAGAAAAACTGATTCCTATTTTTGGAATCCTATGGACCGTGCTGATTGTAAGCGCTGTAATCCACCATATTTTCCATCTGTTTACCATGGACTTTTGCACCAACGGACTCTTTTTATCTCTTTCTGCTTTTGTGATTCTAATCGGTTATTACGGATTAAAGCAAAAGGAAGTGTTTGTATTCGTTCAGGCAGATGAAATTAAAGAGACCAATGTAACACCTGAAGTTAAATATGCTGCTACACAAATGGAAGGTTCAGAACTCCAGAAATGTTGTAATATGGTGGGACAATACATGCTAGCTGAAAAACCCTATTTAGATTCCGATCTGACGTTACCCAAATTGGCTGAAGGTTTAAATGTATCTACACACCACCTTTCGCAAGTAATCAATGAAGTACACGGAAAAAACTTCTTCAACTTTATCAATAAGTATCGAATAGAGGAAGTGAAAAGAAAAATTCAAGATCCGAAGTTTCAAAACTATACCTTGCTTGGCATTGCCTATGAAAGTGGTTTTAACTCCAAATCTGCTTTTAATAGAGCCTTCCGAAATATAACTGGAACCACTCCTAGCAAATATCGAGACTCCCTACCCTCTTCTTAACCCGTCCCAAGTCATAAATCGAAGACAATATATTTATTTCTTAGGTTGCCTTTCAATTAAGTCGACTTGTTCTTAAAATCGGCGTAAGCCTTGTATTTACTCACATTCATAGCTTCACTTTATAAAGTGGCACCTCCTCTTATTGGCTAAATGCGTCCTAGTTTACAATAGAGGTCGCACAGGGCGATATGGTTCCATACGTTTGCTTATAGAAAATCGAAATAGATTTAATAATCAATAAAAAACAGACGTTATGAAAACACAAGTAAGAAAAATCGAAAGATCATTTAGAACAAAAATGCGTGCGCTCCTATTACTTACCGTATTTATGTTAGCCAGCATTTCTGCATTCGCACATTGCGATTCCTACGATGGACCAGTTATTAAAGATGCCTTAACCGCATTGGATAATAATAACGTGGAACTCGTTCTTAAATGGATTGAACCACAACAAGAAAAAGAAGTGATTGCCTTATTTAATAAGACTTACAATTTAAAAAATGAGGACGAACAAATATATACTATCGTTGAAAAACACTTCTTAGAAACCCTTGTACGATTACATAGAGAAACAGAAGGTGCTCCTTTTACTGGACTAAAACCAGCTGGGTCAATGACTCCTATGGTTGCAATGGCAGACCGTTCCATAGAAATAAATAGTATGGAAGAAGTAGCTAAAAACGTAACCACACATTTGGAGCAGGTACTAAGAGACCGTTATGCTAAAGTGATGGAGCTAAACAAAACAAAAGACAACTCCGTGGAAGAAGGACGTGCTTATGTACATGCTTACGTAGAGTACACTCATACATTAGAAGCTTTAGAGCATGTTCTGCATGGAGATTTTGCACACTAAACTGCATCTCTAAAACAGGAAAACAATACTTGAATAAAATAAACAAACACTTTTTAAAACACTTATAGATATGAAAACCAAAAGATTTCAATTAGAAACCCTTACCTGTCCAACTTGCGTTACACGAATAGAAGGCGTTCTTAACAAAGAACCTGGAGTAGAGAAAGCAAAAGTGCTTTTCAACTCCAGTAGAGTGAAAGTAGATTATGATGCGGAGAAAGTATCCTCCGATAGATTGGCGGAAGTGATAGAAAAAGTTGGCTTCCCAGTTCTAAGCTAGAAACAAAACTAGGACTTCGCATCAAACCAACACAATGATAACTTTAACCCGCAATACTTGCGTTTTGCGGGTTAATTATAAACCTTTTAAAACACCATGAAATCTAAACAAGTAAATAGAATAATGTACACAGCAGCAGTTTTACTACTTGCTGCATTTGCAAGCTACCTATTCAACTCGAGCAGGCTGTTATTGGATTCGCTTTTAATTACTGCTTCTATCATCGCAGGAGTTCCAACGTTTCTAAAAGCTTGGAGAGCTTCCCTACAAAAAATGTTCAGCATTGAACTCTTAGTAACCATCGCCGTTATTGGCGCACTGATTATTGGCGAGTATGTAGAGTCGGCAGCAGTAACTTTCTTGTTTCTATTTGGTGCTTTTCTGGAAGGACGCTCTTTGGAAAAAGCCCGTGCCTCCCTTAAATCCTTAATGGAAATGGCACCATTGGAAGCTACCGTTATCCGAGATGGGATACGTTCTGTGATTATGGCAGAAGAGGTGGTAGAAAACGATTTGGTTCTTATCCAAACAGGAGAGAAAATCCCTATCGACGGACGAGTTATCTCTGGTAATGCTTCGGTAAACGAGGCAGCCATAACAGGGGAGTCCATTCCTAAAAGCAAAGGTGTAAAAGATCAAGTATTCAGCGGAAGTATTTTGGATAGCGGATATTTAGAAGTTATAGCAGAGAATGTTGGGGAGGACACTACCTTCTCCAAAATCATAGAATTGGTTGAAGAAGCACAAGAAGGGAAAGCAAAGACCCAACGGTTTTTAGAGAAATTCGCTAGGATTTATACGCCCGGAATTATGGTGCTTTCCACGCTCGTTTGGGTGGTTACAAAAGATGTTCACTTAGCGCTTACCTTTTTAGTTATCGCATGTCCTGGAGCCTTGGTAATCTCCGCACCCGTATCTATTGTAGCAGGAATTGGAAATGCAGCACGCAATGGAATTTTGATCAAAGGTGGGGAAGTGATGGAAAACCTTGCAAAACTAAACGCCATAATATTTGACAAAACAGGTACTTTAACGAACGGGAAACCTGAAGTTACTGCCATAAAAGGATTTGGAATAAGTGAAGATGAGTTGTTATTAACTGCGGCAGAAGCGGAAATAATCTCAGAACATCATCTAGGAAGAGCTATTGTAAAAGAAGCAGAAAGAAAAGGTTTTAAACTTATAAACCAACCTACCGATGTAAACGTGCTGAAAGGTCGTGGGATTGAAGTAAACTTAAACGGAAAGGCACTTTATTTAGGGAACAGAAAAGGGCTAGTAGAAAATAAAATCCCTCTAGAGAAGGAAGTAGAGTCCTACGCAACAGAGCAAGAAAAACTAGGAAACACTGCCGTATTTATCGCAGATAATAAGAAGATAATAGGAATTATATCCATTGCCGATACTATAAGAGACAAGGCCAAAGAAACCATCCATCAGCTTAAAGTGGAAGGCATTGAGCATCTAGTAATGCTTACGGGGGACAATAGACATACCGCAGATATCGTTGCTAAGGAGTTAAATATGGATCGCATGTTTGCTGAATTGCTTCCCGAAGATAAAGCACGAAAAGTAAAACACTGTATGGGGAAAGGCATTAATCTGGCTATGCTTGGCGATGGCGTAAACGATGCTCCAGCCATAGCAACTGCCGATGTTGGAATTGCAATGGGAGTAGCAGGAACCGATGTGGCAATGGAAACTGCCGATGTGATCTTGATGGCCGATAATCTAGATAAATTAGTACACGCATTAAAACTCTCTAAAGCTACCATACGAAATATGAAGCAAAATATGGTTATAGCAGTAGGAACCGTTGCACTATTATTGGCAGGAGTACTGACAAAAAATGTGAACCTAGCCTCTGGAATGTTGATCCACGAGTTGAGTGTGCTTCTGGTAATTCTAAATGCTATACGTTTGGTTCGCTATAGTCCTGAAAGTCGATTTAGACGACCTAAGAAACTAAAAGAAGAACGAGTGTATGAAAATAGGAAATGTGAAGTATGTCTTCAGTAAAATATAATTTCATCTAAACTTTCTTTGAACAAGCTTCAGCCGTATTCTTTATCCTACCTATCCCACACTTAGGACATAAAAGATTGGCTGAAGCTAATAACATCTCCACCCCCACTCTCTAAGAGAAGGTTATATTCTTTTTTGATATTCTTAAAATCAGAGATTAATTCTTCTTTTCAAATCTAAAGGATCTGCGGGATATCTTTTACAGCCACATGTTTTTGTTTCCCCCTAATTTCGCAGATATTCACAGAATTTTTACTCGTTTGACAAAACGTGGACTTAGAGCTAAAACAATCCCCCTTTATTAACTTAAACTAACTTTTATCATTTGTAAAATTGATATAATACCATATATTTGGCTCTCAAATGAAAACACTATTTGCCATATCGCTTTCCTTACTCGTCTTTTTTCAAAGCGTAGGCATTGGTATTTCCGATGTTTTCATGCTAACCGACTTGGTGGAACACGCTAAATTTCACTCTGAAGAATATGGAGACGATTTCTTTGCTTTCTTCGATAAACATTATGGTGCTTTAAAAACAGAACATCAAGAATCCGCACCAGAAGAAAATAGGGAACATGAAAAACTTCCATTTCAGCATAACAACTGCAATCATTTGTTGACAGAAGTGATTGTGATTAATTACAAGTTTTCTTTTGAGAAATCGGAAAATTATTACCCTACCAAACATCAGTTTTACTACAAAGACCTTTATTCATTCTTAGAAAGAGTTTCTATCTTTCAACCCCCACAAATTGCATAATTAAATAAACAGTATGGGATTCTTCCCTAATTACTGTGGTCATTTATCGCTCTGTTCCTAATTTCTGAACAGCAGGATATTACTCTTGTTTCATTTTTCAACAAGCAACTGTTGCTGTTAACTCTATAGACCAACTTTTAATTATGTTATCAAAAATCATTCATTTCAGTATTCATAATAAACTGATTATTGGACTATTTACCTTAGCGCTCATCGTGTTTGGTATATTTTCCCTTACGCAGTTATCCGTGGGCGCAGTGCCCGATATTACCAACAATCAGGTACAGGTAATCACTACTTCAAGAAACCTGTCTACAGAGGATATGGAGCAATTCATAACCTATCCTGTAGAATTGGAAATGGCCAACCTCCCAGGAGTTTTGGAAATACGTTCTATTTCTAGATTCGGACTTTCGGTGGTTACCATCGTTTTTGAGGAGGATATGGGAATGTTCTTGCCTCGACAGCTTATCGCCGAAAAGATTCAATCCGCTAAGGAAAAAATTCCTGAAGGGTTTGGTACACCAGAAATGGGGCCGATTACCACAGGTCTTGGAGAAATCTACCAATACATCTTAGACGTAGAACCCGAGCATAAGGATAAATACAGTCTCGCCGATCTTAGAACTATACAAGATTGGATTGTAAAAAGACAGCTTTCAGGAATCCCTGGTGTAGTAGAGGTAAATACTTGGGGTGGTCACTTAAAGCAATACGAGGTTGCTATCAACTCCCATAAGCTAAATGCAATGGGCATTACTGCTGGGGAGATATTTACTGCCCTAGAGAAAAACAATAGTATTTCGGGAGGTGGGTATATAGAAAAAACTAACCAAGCCTATTTTATTCGTGGGGAGGGTTTATTAACCTCTTTGGAAGACATCGGGAATATCTCCGTAAAAAATGAAGACGGTTTCCCAATATATATTAAGGACGTCGCTAAAGTACAATTTGGAAATGCACTTAGGTTTGGAGCTATTACTGGAAATGGAGAAGGCGAAAAAGTCTTGGGACAGATCATGATGATAAAAGGTGGGGATTCCGATAAGGTAATCCGTGCCGTACAAACAAGAGTAGATGAAATTGCTTCCTCCCTACCCGATGGCGTGTACATCAACCCATTTTTAGACAGAAGTGAGCTAATTGAGAGAACAACAACTACCATAGCAGAAAACCTGATTCTAGGGATTCTAATTGTAATTTTTGTGGTAGTTCTATTATTGGGGAATTTACGTTCGGGCTTAGTGGTAGCATCCGTTATTCCGCTTTCCCTCCTATTTACTCTTTCTATGATGTATCTGCTAAATATAGATGCCAACCTGATGAGTATGGGAGCCATCGATTTTGGTATTATTATAGATGGCGCTGTGATTATCGTGGAGTTTGTTGCCTTTAAAATAAATAAGAACTATTTAAAAATAAAGGCGCTACCTCACAAAGAAAAACAATTAGCTAAGAATACCATTACTGGAGCGGGAACTTCCAAAATGATGAATGCTGCCATTTTTGGACAGCTGATTATT
>DATGMW010000026.1:0-3041 GCA_035307105.1 Flavobacteriaceae bacterium | reverse complement strand
TTTGTTGCCTTTAAAATAAATAAGAACTATTTAAAAATAAAGGCGCTACCTCACAAAGAAAAACAATTAGCTAAGAATACCATTACTGGAGCGGGAACTTCCAAAATGATGAATGCTGCCATTTTTGGACAGCTGATTATTCTAATTGTTTTCATTCCCATCCTAACGCTAAGTGGTGTAGAAGGCAAAATGTTCCAACCTATGGCGCTTACTTTTAGCTTTGCCATGCTAGGAACCATGATTCTTTGTTTTACCTATGTCCCAGTTGCCGCATCCCTATTTTTAAAACCAACAGAAGAGTCGCCAAAAAACATCTCGGTGCGGATAATGAATTTCCTAAATCGATTGTACGACCCAATAATCCGATGGGCATTGGGTGCTAAAAAAATGGTGATAGGAGTTGCTGTACTGTTATTGCTTATCACTGGTTACATATTCTCCACTATGGGAAGCGAGTTCATTCCTAGCTTAGATGAAGGAGATTTTGTAATCCAGCCAGTATTAAAAACAGGAACCTCCTTGAGTAATACCATAGAAATCACCACTCAAATGGAACAAATATTACTTGATAACTTCCCAGAAGTAAAACAAGTAGTAACCCGTATCGGCGCAGCCGAAGTTCCAACCGACCCAATGTCTATGGAGGAAACCGACGTAATCATCACCTTAAAACCAATAAAAGAATGGGTATCGGCAAAAACCAAGAACGAACTTGCCGATAAATTTGAGGAGGCCCTGGCGGTCATTCCAGGAATAGAAATAGAATTTAGTCAGCCTATTGAAATGCGCTTTAACGAGTTGATTACTGGGGTTAGAGCGGATATTGCTATCAAAGTTTTTGGAGAGGATTTAGAATTGCTCGATAAAAAAGCCAACGAGATAAAAAACCTAATCGAAAATGTAGAAGGTGCCGATGATATAATCGTAGAAAAAACGGTTGGTTTGCCCGAGATGAATGTGAAGTTCGATAGAAGAAAAATCGCGCGTTACGGACTAAATATAGAAGATTTAAACCAAATGATTGCTATGGGATTCTCTGGTAGAACCGCAGGGAGTGTTTTTGAAGGAGAAAAACGTTTCGATTTGGTAATGCGACTAGAGGAAGAACATAGGAAGGATCTTTCCAGTTTAGAAAACTTATATGTGGACACACCATCTGGAGATAAAATCCCTCTAAGAGAATTGGCAGAGATTAAATACGCCAAAGGTGCCGCACAGATATCCAGAGACGACACCAAACGTAGAATTGTAGTTGGTGTAAATGTTCGAAGCCGTGACCTACAAAGTGTGGTAGACGATGTGCAAAAGCTAATCGGTGAAAACATAAATCTTCCTGTAGGCTATACCATAGAGTATGGTGGCCAATTCGAAAACTTACAAAGCGCGAAGAAGAGATTGCTTTTTGCAGTTCCAATTGCCTTATTACTGATCTTCGTGATGCTCTATTTTGCCTTTAAATCGGTAAAAGAAGCCTTGATGATCTACTCTGCGATTCCTCTGGCTGCCGTGGGAGGTGTTTTGCTCCTATGGTTTAGAGACATGCCTCTAAGTATTTCGGCAGGAGTTGGGTTTATCGCCCTCTTTGGCGTATCGGTATTGAACGGAATTATTTTAATTGAACATTTTAAGGAACTTAAAGAAAAAGGGATGAAAGACATACACGAGCTGATTGTTCAAGGCTCCAAAGACAGATTGCGGGCTGTATTACTTACTGCTACATCAACTGCTTTAGGCTTTTTACCTATGGCTGTATCGGTAGGTGCTGGCGCAGAAGTACAGCGCCCTTTGTCAACGGTAGTAATTGGTGGAATGTTCACCGCATTTATTTTGACCTTAGTAGTCTTACCAGTATTGTATTCCATATTCGCTGGGGACAAAAAAGAAAAACAAAATAAGAAAGCAAGAAAAGCTATACCTATTACCCTAATTTTAGTCCTTATCGGCTCTTCAGCTATGGCACAAGAAAGTCCCAAAACCTTGGAACAATTGCAACAGATGGCTTTAGAGAACAATCTTGGCTTAAGAACTTCTGAACTTCAAAAAAACGAAGCAGAAGCATTAATAGGAAGTGCGTTTAGTTTTGATAAGACACAGGTATTTTATGAGTACGATGAAAATAATATGGCGGCAAATAATATTCCATTGAATATGTATGGAATACAGCAAGACATTCGTTTTCCAACAGTGTATTTCGCTGAAAGAAACCTCCATCGTCAAGCTTACGAAATGCAAAACAGCCAACACGACCTCCAAGTAAGAAGGATCAATGGGATGGTTGCTGCTGCCTATCATCAGTACCAATATGATAGTAATAAAGCAGAGATTTATAGGAAACTTGATAGCCTATATAAAAACTTTGCACACGCTGCCCAACGAAGATTTGAACTTGGTGAAACCAATTATCTTGAGAAAATAACCGCCAGGGCCAAACAGCGACAAATGGAAACCGACTATCAACAAAGCAAAGAAGAGGTAAAGATTTCTCTAGAACAATTAAACATCTTGATACAATCTAAAGATAGCTTACTGATAGAAAGACTACCAATGGAAAAAGTTGATTTTAAGCTAGAAAACGCTAGTGTGCATCCTGCAACGGAATATTATGAAAACAGAAAGGAATTCTTCCAAGCTAAGCGCAAACTAGAACAACAACAATTGTTACCAGATATCAGCTTCAGCTATTCTATAGGAAGCAATTCCACCTTGAATGAAAATCTATATAAATATCAGGTAGGAGTAAAAATCCCATTGTTTTTTAGTGGTAATGCCTCTAAAATTAGAGCTTCTAAAATAGCAATGGAAATAAGCGAGCAACAGGCGGCGGATTATGAGCTTCAATTCAGCTCAAAACAAACCCAACTCATGCAAGAGCTATCTAAATATAGCGAAGCATTAAAATATTATCAGATTGAGGGCAAATCCCTATCCGAAGAAATTTTAAAAACAGCTAGTGGAAGTTTTAAAAATGGTGAAATCGACTTCTTCCAATATATTCAGAGCCTTGAAAACGTTTATGAGATTGAATTACAGTATCTCGATAA
>DATGMW010000025.1:0-4699 GCA_035307105.1 Flavobacteriaceae bacterium | reverse complement strand
AAAAAGTGGACAGCACCATTGCATAATTGGAGTTTGACCGTTCAACAATTATATATTAGATTTGAGGAGCGTATAAAACTTGATTTAAAGGTTTAACCCTTCGAAGGGTTAAACCTGGACAGAGTTTAAATTACACTCCCTCCACTTCCTCTTCATCTTCTAGATCTTCCTTCAGCATGTCTTCATCTGGAATATCCATAATAGGCTCATCAAACTCATCTATTTCATAATCCTCTTCATCGAAGTTCTCCATAGATGTTTCTAACTTTTGACTTACTTTTACTAAGTATATTGTGTCCTCTGTACGTACTTCTACTGCCTTAATCTTTTCATTTTTAGCATTCTTAAAAGAAATAACATGTACGTCATCATACCCATCTGGATACTTTTCTACGAGTAAGGATAATATTTCTGGCGTAAGTTTTTTAAAATCTACAATAATACGTTTCATAATTCAACAGAGGCATTTTAAGGGTAAATGGTTAACTATAATATAATGGTCAAAGTTATAATAGAATTTGGCATTAGCTAATACTATCTAAAGTTTTTTATAATATCGAATAGCTTGCTCAATCCTAGTGTTTGTTAGGTTAAAATCTATTTGTGGCTTTCCGAAAGCATGCAATAGTACAAAATTAATTTTACCTTTTTCATTTTTCTTATCAAAAGCTAAAATATTAATTATTTCTTCTATAGCGTCTTCTTTAATCGAAATCTTACCAAATGTTTTTAGTAAGAATTGCTCTATACTTTGAAAGGTTTCTAATGGGAAGCTTAAGCTATCTGTGGAGAGTTTTAGTTCGATTAGCATTCCTGCTGCAACCGCTTCTCCGTGAAGCACTGGCTTGTTATTCTTTAGAAAGTATGATTCTATGGCATGTCCTATAGTATGTCCGAAGTTCAACTGTTTACGCAACCCATTTTCCTCTCTGTCTTGCGAGACAATACTATGTTTTACCAAGATGGATTTATATATGTAATCTTTGATGGATTCTATATTCTCTAAATCTATATTTTGAAGACCACTCCAATGTTCTTTATCTGTAAGTAAGGCGTGTTTTAGCATTTCTGCAAATCCGGAACGTCTTTCTCTAAAGGATAAGGTTTTTAAAAACGCTGGCTCTATCCCAACTAAATATGGATCTCGTATAATTCCTATAATGTTTTTTAGATTATGGAAGTCTACACCCGTTTTTCCTCCGATCGATGCGTCTACCATGGAAAGTAGCGTAGTGGGTATGTTTATCCACTTAATACCGCGCATATAAGTAGTTGCAACAAATCCTCCTAAGTCACAAACTACTCCTCCTCCTAAGTTTATCAGTAAACTTTTTCTATCTGCACCTGCATCGGAGAGCGCTTGCCACACTTTTATGCAGGTATCTAAAGTTTTATGTTCTTCTCCAGCAGGAATACAAATCTCTTTATAAGTTAAATTATTAGGAAATTTCACATCGAATAGCGGCAGACAATCTCGTTTTGTATTGGTGTCGGTAAGCACAAATATTTGGCTAGCAGCAACATTGGTTAATTCTTGGACGAACTGTATCCAAAAGGCACCTTCAAAACCTATTTCACAATTTTCATCTATTATTTTCTGGTAGCTCATTTCCTTGTAGTTTCGTGCTGTTAAGAATCCAAAACTAAGTATATTTGCGCGAATATCTAACTACGTGTATGTCTAATTCTATTTTCGATAATACAGAGGTTGCTTTTAAAACTAAAAGCGATGCAGAGTTACGGCGCGCCTATTTCCTTTTCAAATTAATTGGGCGAGAGTCGTTGGTGAAAATGGGAACTTCTTTTACCCTTTTTGCCCTTAAAATTCGTTTACCTATTAAAGGTATCATCCGTGCTACCGTATTTGATCATTTTTGTGCAGGAGAAAGTGAAAAAGATGCTATGCCCGTAATCGATATACTTTATAATCAAGGGGGAGTATATTCCGTTTTGGATTACTCGGTAGAGGGAAAAGAGGAGGAAGAGAGCTTTGATTTTACAAAAAATAAAATCAACGAACTTACCCTACTGGCTACAAAAAATAAAGCCATGCCTTTTTCCGTTTTTAAACCTACTGGCTTGGGTAGATTCGATTTATGGGCAAAAGTCACCGCCAAGGAGAAACTTACCGAAAAGGAAGAAGCCGAATGGCAGCGAATCCGAGCGCGTTATGATTCCATTTGCGCTACGGCTCATAAACACAATATCGTTTTACTTATCGACTCCGAACACTCTTGGATGCAAGGGGCAGCAGATGAATTATGCGAAGAGATGATGGAGAAATACAATAAGGAACGCCCTATTGTTTTTAACACGCTGCAATGCTACCGTTGGGACAGACTTGACTACCTAAAAGCACAGCATAAACGAGCAAAAGAAAAAGGCTTTAAACTCGGGCATAAAATAGTGCGTGGTGCTTATTTAGAACTAGAAAATGAGCGAGCTATTGAAATGTCGTATCCGACGCCCATTTGTGCAAGCAAACAAGAAACAGACGACATGTTTGACTCTGTGATGGAGTACATGTTAAACAATATAGACGATATCCATTTGTTTTGTGGTACACACAACGAAAACAGCTGTTTGCTGGCAATGAAAATGATGAAAGAGAAAGGATTTGCTAAAAACGACCCACGTATTTGGTTTGGACAGTTATATGGCATGAGCGACAATATAAGCTTTAACCTTGCGGAACATGGCTACAACACGGCTAAATACTTGCCCTTTGGTCCGATAGAAGATGTGATGCCGTACTTGATTCGTAGAGCGGAAGAAAACACCTCGGTTGCTGGGCAAAGCAGTAGAGAGTTAAGCTTGATAACAAAAGAAAGAAAACGTCGTAAAAGCTAATTCTTTTTAGAATTACCGAATAATTTAAAATCTCCTTATAGATGCAATTCTATAAGGAGGTTTTTTTAGTAATTATGTGAAAAGGGTTTCTTGAAAAGGAAGTAGGAGTACTTAGTCTTTTACCTGTTCTACGTTAATAACTTTTGCCACCTCTTCACAATTCTCTACAGAAAGCTTCCAATTTTTCCATTCTTTTGCACCGCGAACTACATAGATATTACAGGAGTCTAACTGGGTTTGACTCTCTTTGAACAAGACGCTACCGTTCTGTAAAGTATTGGATATAAAAGAAGTATCTATTTTATTGTTGGAAAGAACACTTAATACTTCAGGGTTTACTTCGCGGACTTTCGTATTAATATTTTTAAGAACTCTTGCATTTGGGCTGTAGTCACAGGACGCATTTTTTTTATCGAGAATAAAGAGTAAAATAATTGTACCTATAATAAATCCACCAAAATAGTATGCAAATCTTTTAAGTAAGCCCATAATTTAAAATAAAATTAGATTTATATCGCTATACGATATATCGAACCAAGCTGCAACGGAGGTGTTGGTAGATATTCCTTTGTAAAAGTAAACGCCGGTTCTAAGTCCATACTTAAATCGTATAGCTTGCTCTATACTTCCTGCTTCGGCAATTTCTAGAAGATAGGGGGTGATTATATTGCTTATTGCAACCGATGCGGTTCTGGGATATCGGGCTGGAATATTAGGCACGCAATAGTGAATAACGCCATGCTTTGTGAAATGCGGTCTGTCATGACTGGTCATTTCACTGGTTTCAAAACATCCGCCCATATCAATACTCACATCCACTATGACCGATCCAGGTTTCATGTTTTCTACCATAGTCTCGGTTACTAAAATAGGCGATCTGTTTTCTCCCCGCACTGCACCAATGGCAACATCGCAACGCATAAGCGCTTTCATTAGGTTTTTGGGTTGTAGTGTGGAGGTATATATAGGCTGTTTTAGTTGGGATTGTAGGTTGCGCAGCTTGGTTATTGAGTTATCAAAAACCCTAACATTTGCACCTAGCCCTAAAGCCGACCTTGTAGCAAACATCCCTACCGTACCAGCACCTATTACTACAACTTCCGTTGGCGGAACACCGCTTATATTTCCAAACAATACGCCTGAATGAGCAGAGGCTTCGGACATAAGTTCTGCGGCTATTAGAACGGAACCTGTACCAGCTACTTCACTTAACATGCGTACCGCTGGGTAACTTTCGTCGGTATCTTTAATGAATTCAAATGCAAGTGCAGTGATTTTCTTTTTTTCTAGAATCTGAAAATACTGTTTGTTTCTAGCTTTTAGTTGTAGTGCAGAAATCAAAACGGTATTTGGAGCAATGTACTCTAATTCATCTAGAGTAGGGGGCTCCACTTTTAAAATAAAAGGGCAGCCAAAGATACGTTTTCTATCCGTAGATATTTCTGCACCAGCTTCGGAGTAATCTATATCGGCAAAGCCTGAATAGACACCTGCATCTTTTTCCACCAAAATATGATGTCCTTGTGCTACCAATGCAGAGACTGCGTCGGGGGTTAGGCACACTCGTTTTTCCTCTGTGCTAGATTCCTTAGGGATACCTATATATAAAGCACTCTTTTCTCTGACTACTTCCAACATCTCCTCTTGTGGCATGAGCTGTCTACGAGTAAATGGTGATTTAAATCTTGTCATAGGTCTTAAACTTTAAATTCTTTTACAATTTATGGGTGGACAACTTCAATAAGCGTTGGCCACTATCTTGATGGGTGATTTCAATCTTATGGAAACTGTCCGCTAATAAAGAAACAACTTTATCTGGCCATTCTATAAAAATCCACGCACCAGAATC
>DATGMW010000024.1:0-6746 GCA_035307105.1 Flavobacteriaceae bacterium | reverse complement strand
CTCCAACTCATTAATTTCTCGTACTCGTCCCGTATTGGTATATACTTGCACGTAATCCATTTCTTGCATATTGTTTGGATCTAGACGCCAAATTTTTTCGGTACCGTCACTTTTATAAAAATATTCATTGTCGTGGCAAATACCCCAACCTTCTTTGCTGTTTTGATAGTAAAAGGTGTCTATTTTCTCCATCGTATCTATGTCATAGATAAACCCAACGTTTTCACGCCAAGTCAATTGGTATACTTTATCGTTAAAGATAGTAAGTCCTTCGCCAAAATATTTATTTTCTAAATCAATTTTCTTTAAAACTTCTCCAGTGGTTAGATCTACTTTTCGCAGGCTGGATTTACCATACTGTCCTGTGCTTTCATAGAGAATATCGTCTTTATAGAACTCCAGTCCTTGTGTGAATGCTTGGATATCGTGCGGATATTCCTCCAAAATTTCATAGGTATACACTTTTGGTGCTTTATCGGCTAGCAACACGATAGAGTTTTGGATGGTATAGTTTTTCTTTCCGCTATAAATTTCTGCGCGTACTACATGTTGTCCTAACTTCTCGTTGGTTGTAGGAATTTCATGGCTGCCATTTGCTTGTGAGGAAGAGAAGGTTTTTTGGAAGGTATGATAGACCACAGAATCTATCTCATGGTTTTTTATGCTTTCTACGCGAACCGAAAGTGGGGTTCCGGAATGCAATCTATCGGAATTCTGACGGATTTCTAAACTAAATAGGGAGTTTGCACTTTCTTCTTTTTTATTACAGCTAGCTAAATTTAATATTATTATGCTGATAACTAGTACTCTAAGTAATTTCATGGCGGATTATTAATTAATAGCGCAAGGTAAGGAAATAAAATAGATTTAGAATATGTTTGGCTTTACAAAAAGTTTTATATATTTGCACCGTGGCAAGTCCCACACAACCAGCTCCTGTCGAATCCCCCAGGGTGGGAACGCAGCAAGGGTAGATGGTCGTAGCGGTGTGATGTGGGGAGCTTGCCACTTTTTTTATGCTTGATTTTAAAATCAAGCATATTTTATTACGCAGCATTTTACTGCGTATCTTTCTTCTTATAATTGATTTAATCCCATCATGTCACAAGTCGTATTTATTACTGGAGGATCCTCAGGAATAGGGAAAGCTATCGGGGAACTATTACACGAAAGAGGCTACAAGGTTTATGGAACAAGTAGAGACCGTTCGCAATATCCAAACTCTATATTTCCATTGATAGACATGGATGTATTAGATACTACTAGTATTAGCGATGCAGTTTCTGAATTAATCCAAAAAGCTGGGAAAATCGATATTTTGATAAACAATGCTGGAATTGGAATTACTGGCCCGATGGAAGAAATTCCTATAGAGGAAACGCATCATGCCATGCGGGTTAACTTTTATGGTCCTATACAAGTGATCAACGCTATTTTACCATCTATGAGAAAGCAGAGAGGTGGACGTGTTTTAAACATCACTTCTATTGCGGGATATATGGGATTGCCTTATAGAGGAATTTATTCGGCATCCAAAGGAGCATTGGCAATAGTTACGGAAACCTATCGTATGGAGCTTAAAGCTTTTGGGGTTGAGATGTGTACCATTGCACCAGGCGACTTTGCTACCAATATAGCGGCTGGCAGATATCATGCACCCATACTCGACAATTCACCATATAAGAAAATTTATGCAGAGAGTTTAAAAACGATGGATGCACATGTGGATGATGGAAGTGATCCGAAACAAATGGCAGAAGCGGTATATAAAATTTTGCAAAAAAGAAAGCTGAAAGTGCATTACAAAGTAGGCGACTCTTTACAAAAACTTTCTACTATTCTTAAGGGTATTCTGCCGGATACGATTTACGAAAAAATGCTACGCAGGCATTATAAAATATAAATGCAAATACCATTCTGGGAAATCAAAAAAAGAATTCGATTATAAAAGCGGTTTTTAGTTCGTAACTTCTGTATTTTTGCCTGTGTTAAATTCATGTTTAGGCTAAAACTTTTATTTTATGAAATTCTTTATCGATACAGCTAATTTAGATCAAATTAGAGAAGCGCAAGACTTAGGTATTCTTGACGGAGTTACCACCAATCCATCCTTAATGGCAAAAGAAGGCATTACAGGAAGCAACAATATTTTAAAACATTATGTAGACATCTGCGAAATTGTCGATGGAGACGTTTCCGCAGAGGTTATTGCTACAGATTACGAAGGGATCATCCGTGAAGGAGAGCAGTTGGCAGAATTGCACGATCAAATTGTAGTAAAAGTACCAATGATTCGCGAAGGTATTAAAGCGATTAAGTATTTCTCCGATAAGGGAATTAGAACCAATTGTACCTTGATTTTTTCTGCAGGACAAGCACTTTTAGCAGCTAAAGCTGGGGCAACTTATGTTTCTCCATTTATTGGCAGACTAGATGATATCTCTACCGACGGTTTAGGATTGATTGCGGAGATTCGTCATATTTATGATAATTATAATTTCGACACGCAAATCTTAGCGGCATCTATACGCCACACCATGCATATTATGGATTGTGCTAAAATTGGAGCAGATGTTATGACTGGACCATTGTCTTCTATAGATGGGTTGTTTAGACATCCTTTGACCGATAGCGGTTTGGAACAATTTTTAGCGGACTATAAGAAAGCTAATAAATAAGCCAATGACTCTTAACTTTGTGTAAGTTAGAGATTTATTTATAATTTAAAAGCTCTTGCGTTTCTGGCGCAAGAGCTTTTATGTACTCCAGTGTAAAATACTATACTTTAGTGAATGCCACTTTAAATAGCAACGGGTTAGTTTAGGTATTCTAACAGCTCATTCTCTATAGTTCGATGGTAAATATTGGAGTGTCCGTTTCGTATCACTCCGTTTTTATCTAATATAAGCACTTTGTAGTAGGAGGTAAGAACTAGCTCTTTCTCTGCTTTCTCTGGATTAAAAAGTTGGAACTCGCTTTCTTCATCATACCCAAGTTTTTTAATTTCTGAGCGCCAATTCTTAAAGTGGTCATCGGTATTTATTCCAATAAACTGGTATTCAGGGAACTTAGCATGCAGTTCGCTTACTCGTGTGTGTATGTTTTTTTGATGTTTTATATTCTTGCTGGACCAAAAATATAAAACAGAAGGCTGTTGGATAACACTCAATAAACTCACTTCGGTGTTGTTCGCTGTAAGCAGTTCAATATTAGGCGCTTTGCTTCCAGGCTTTAGTTGTATGGTATAGGTGCTTAAATCCTGTAAGCTGCTTTTGCTTATAGGGCAAGAGCTCAATCTATTGTGTAGGTCTAGAAACTCTTTCTCTTCGGCGGTATCCTTAGCATAGAGCAAAAAACTACGTGTACTAGAGTATAAAAGATAGTTTTTGATGTCTTTGTTGTCTACAATGGAGTCAATAAGACTTAATTTGTACTTATTAAGCTCAAAATCACTTCTATTAAACTCTTCTTTTCGGTTAAATGAATCTAGAACTCTATTATCCAAATAGGTATGTAGCAATCTATAATAAGGATAATAAACCTCCATGGTGTCTTTCTGGAAATTGAGTTGTTTTCTATGGTTATAAAAATCTTCTGGAATCTCTTCCGCCTCAAAACCTTCCGAAAGATGTGCTTGGATGTATCGTTCTCTATTTAGAAACTCATCTTGCTCAATTACACCTTCTGCGATTCTAAGAAATCGCTTTGTTGTGTTAGGGTTGTCTTTTATAAAGGTATTCAATAAGTTATTGCTTTCTTTTCTTCGAGATTTAAGCGCTTCGTTAAATTTTTCTGGAGTATAATTGTGAAGCTCTGACCAGAAATAATTGTCGTTTTTTAATCGATGGTTTAGCTTCACCAACAGGTTGTTTTCTGCCGCATGATCGTTGGAGTAGTACAGAGAAGCCTCAAAGTCCAAGGTGTTTGCTAGAAATAATAAACTATCGCCTTGTGCTATATAAAAAGGAAAAGACTCGTCGTGCTCAAAACTATAGATACCTTCTGTTACTGGACTATTAAATTTGTATTGAAAGAAATTGTCGTTATCCAACGTTACGGTATCTAAAAGGGTGCGATTGTGTTTTAACACTACATATTCCCACCTAGGATTGTCTATTTTACCCACAAGCCAAGTATCTTTATCCGATGCTTTGTCCGGTTGACAAGCAATAAGGCTAAAAGCGATTAATACCAATAAATAGGAGGGGAGTTTACACATAATCTCTAGTTCTATATTGAACAACAAAAATACAGATGTATAGCACAAGAGCTGTTAATTATTGGTTAAATAGGTTTTACTTTCCTCGTTCACTTTATTTCTACGTTCTAAATAACTAATTTTGCACAAAATTAGAGAGTAAGCTTATGTTATCAGTTTCCAATTTATCGGTTCAATTTGGGAAGCGCGTTTTGTTTGACGACGTTTCCACGCAGTTTATCAATGGTAACTGCTATGGTGTTATCGGTGCCAATGGTGCAGGTAAATCTACCTTTTTAAAGATTCTTTCTGGACAGATGGAACCTACTTCTGGTAGGGTGTTCCTTGAACCAGGAAAGCGCATGTCGGTTTTAGAACAAAACCACAACGCGTATGATGAGTACACTGCTTTGGAAACCGTATTGCGCGGCAACAAAGAATTACATAAAATCAAATCAGAAATCGATGCGCTCTATGCGGATTATACCGACGAGAATGCAGAGAGAATAGGAGAATTACAGGTGCGTTTTGAAGAGCTTAATGGTTGGAATGCGGAATCGGATGCGGCTACTTTACTTTCAAACTTAGGAATAGACGCTGCTAATCATTATAGCTTAATGGGCGATTTGGATGGTACGTTAAAAGTTCGAGTGCTTTTGGCACAAGCGCTTTTTGGAAACCCAGATGTGCTGATTATGGATGAGCCAACGAACGATCTGGATTACGAAACCATTACCTGGTTAGAAAACTTTTTAGCACATTATGATAACTGCGTGATTGTAGTTTCGCACGACCGTCACTTCTTGGATTCGGTGTGTACGCACATTTCGGATATCGATTTTGGAAAAATAAACCATTACTCTGGAAACTACACGTTTTGGTATGAAAGCAGTCAGTTGGCAGCAAGACAACGCTCACAACAAAACAAAAAAGCAGAAGAGAAAAAGAAGGAGTTGGAAGATTTCATCGCTAGATTTAGTGCTAACGTAGCTAAATCTAAACAAGCTACTTCTCGTAAAAAAATGATAGAAAAGCTAGATATTGAGGATATCCGTCCTTCTAGTCGTCGTTATCCTGCCATCATCTTTGAACAGGAGCGCGAAGCTGGCGACCAAATATTGAATGTAGAGAATCTTGCAGCCTCCATAGAAGGGGAAGTCTTATTTAAAGACGTATCTATAAACTTATCTAAAGGAGATAAAGTAATAGTGTACTCCAAAGACTCCCGTGCAGCTTCTTTATTCTATCAGATCTTAAACGACGAAGCCAAAGCGGATGCAGGGACGTTTGAGTGGGGAATAACCACAAGTCAGAGTTATTTGCCTTTAGACAACCAAAAGTATTTTGAAGAAAAATTATCTTTAGTAGATTGGTTAAGGCAATATGCAAAAACTTTAGAAGAGCGTGAAGAGGTTCATATTCGTGGTTTCCTAGGAAAGATGCTGTTTAGTGGAGAAGAGGCTTTAAAGACATGCGATGTGCTTTCTGGAGGAGAGAAAGTTCGTTGTATGTTGAGCAGAATGATGCTGTTACGTGCAAACGTACTTATGCTAGATGAACCTACCAACCACTTGGATTTAGAGTCAATTACTGCTTTTAATAATGCCCTTTTAAAGTTTAAAGGAACCATACTATTGACCACGCACGATCACGAGTTTGCAAGAACCGTAGGAACTCGTGTTATTGAATTAACGCCTAATGGTGCTATTGATAGATACATGACTTTCGATGAATACATGGACGATCCAAAAATAAAGGAATTACGAGAAAAGATGTATATGGTAAAGTAGATTACTCTTCTTCCCTTACTTCTTCCAAGTATTCATTTATTATTTTCCTAGCTATTTCAAGTTCGTCTTGTCTTATAAAAAGGCGGACTTGATTAGGAACACCTATAGCAAAACCACTGCGTAAAGCGCTCGACATATCGTCTTTTTCTATGGGTGTGATACCTATTTCATTTAAACGTACGCTTAAACCTTGCGCAATCATTCTCGATCCAGTAAAGATAAGTACGCTTTGTTTAGATTCTTCTTTCATAATCAAATTGTTTTTAGGTGCATAGCAATAAGCTACTAACACAATTTACAAAAACAAGGTTGATAAATATAGCTATAGTTAGTATTATTTTAATGCAGAAACCCCTAGTACCAAGTTATTATAACATAGTTTGTATATCTTAGATGGTCTGCGTACTTTTTATTCCTTTTGTTGTATATTGAACAGTAAATTGATCATGGTTTAATTCTCTTTAAAGTATATGAGATTATCTTTATTATTATTTATCGGGTTCTTCTGTATCCCTTGTGCGCTATATGCACAAGAGTTTGAGCGAAAAAAGGATTCTACCGATAGGGAGATAAAAAAGAAATACGAAGAGATTAAAGAAAGTCCGAATGAGCGAAAGCTTTCTAAGTTCTTGAAACGGGTATTGATTAAAGATCCCAATAGAAAAAGTGTTACCAAAGAGATAGAAGTCGGTCCGACATTTAAACACGCCCAAGGAAAAATAATACGAAATATAGAAATAGTTACTTTGGATCCTTTT